>JALRLM010000459.1 GCA_023254435.1 Hydrocarboniphaga sp. | reverse complement strand
GCAGCGAGCCCACTTCGGGGCTGACTGACGGGGGAGATGGTTACTTTTATGGCACCACATCGGGAGGGCGTTTCACGATCTACCGGATCGGTCCGTCGGGCGAGTTCAGTACGATCGTTACGCTAACGGGCGTTACGAGGCTTCCGGGCATCTACCGCGCTGCAGACGGCAGCCTGTATGGCACCGCGGCGTCGCCTCAAGTGTTCGCCTACCAGTATCGCGGCGAAGGGGACGTTTCGTTCTGGCCGGTGACGGGCGCAACCAACGACGTATCACGACTGGTGCGCATGTCAGATGGCGCGCTCTATGCCACCGCGGGAGCAAGCGCCGGCGGATCGGGAATGGTGTTCAAGCTCAGCCTAGCTGGCGAAGTTACGCCCGTGCATAACTTCAACTCCACCATTGATGGGTCCAGACCACTGTCGTCACCGATTGAAGGGCTGGATGGCAATCTCTTTGGTACGACGCAGGCGGGCGGTGGACGTGGCAACGTTTATCGGCTGAATCAAACTCCAGTGCTGCCGGAGCCGTCGAATCTTCGCGCCACTGCCGGCGATGGCAGCATCCATCTGCAATGGAACGCCGTTACAGATAGTGACTACTACAGCATCTATATCAGCGATGTTGCCGGCCAACGTTGGAAAGGCCCCTCTGGCACCGGCATTCTCGATACCTCATTGACGTTGCAGCCAGTACCCAATAACGCCACCTACTACATTACAGTCACGGCTAACAACGAGGCCGGTGGCAGTGTGCGCTCCAACGAGGTGGTTGTTACACCGCAACCAGGGCCCACCGCGCCTAGCAATCTGACCGCCACAGCCGGCAATGGGCAGGTGCAACTGAGCTGGTCTGCCGTGAGTGGCGCCACGAGCTATGTGGTTTACGCCGGCACCACGTCCGGCTCGCTATCACCGATCGCGGCTGGCGTTACGTCGATTGGATACGTTGCAACAGAGCTGTCCAATGGCACCACCTACTACTTCCAAGTAGCGGCCAGCAACGCGAGTGTCACCGGTGCGCGATCAAGTCAGGTCAGCGCGACTCCGCAGGCCGTGGTTCCGGCACCTCCGACCAACTTGGCCGCAGAAGCAGGCGACACTGAGGTGCGTTTGAGCTGGACTGCGGCTAGCGGCGCGACCGCGTACGCCATCTACGCAGGTGCCGATTCGGGCGATCTGGCATTGGTGCGGGACGATCTAAGTGCTACGAACTTCGCCATGACCGGACTCAGCAATGGCACGCGCTACTACTTTCAGGTTGCTGCCGTCCATCCAACGGGAACCAGCGCTCGCACCGCAACGGTTAGTGCCACGCCGGCAGCGGCCAGCGTGCCGCTGCCCGCTGCACCGACGGGTCTAGCGGCCTTCGCGGGTGACGGTCAGGTGGAGTTGAGGTGGAACCCGGTCAGCGGAGCGACGGGCTATGTGATCTACGCGGGCAATGCAGGCACATCGCCATCGCAGGTGGCTTCGGGGGTAACTGCGACGGCCTATACCGTTACTTCGCTGACGAACGGGCAGCCCTACACATTCCAGGTTGCTGCCCTCAACGCCGGCGGACCGGGACCGGCTTCCAGTTCGGTGCAGGCCACGCCGCAGCCGCCGCCTTCGGATGACGCGCCTGGTGACGGATCTGGGGGCGGTGGCGCCATGAGCCTGCTGAACCTGCTGGCATTGGCTGTCATGGGGCTACGGGGAAGGCGGTTCCACGTTGGGGGCGTGACGGGCGACAAGCGTTTGTCACGGTAGGGCCAAGCGGGCGCCTCGCGGCGGGGGCTTGCGGGGCGCCTGCTTGGCATCAATTGCGGACCATTTGTTTATCGATAGGGGAAGATCATGAACTGGAGTATCGGATGGCGTCGCGTGTTGGGTATCGTCAGTCTGGCGTTGGCGGCAGTTGGAGTGTTCAGCACGGTGGAGGCGCAGGAGCTGCCATCGTTCACGAAGTATCTGTTTCCAACTGAAGCTTATTGGGATCTGCGGGGAACCATTCACTACGACTTGGAGGTTGCAGATATCAACCGCGACGGGCGTCCGGATTTGATCGTCGGGAGTGGTGGCGTCAATTCGGACTACCATGCCGAAGTGGCGACAACAGTCGTTTTTAATCATCTGGCAGCAGATGAGATCGAAGAGGGCATTTCAGAGGACTTCTTGCTGTCTCTCGAATTTGGCATCGGTACCCGATGCGCGGCTGCAGATTTCAATGGTGATGGAATCGCTGACATCGCAACGATCAATAGCGCAGGGACATCGAACAGCGTTACCAACGTCAAAGTCCACGTCAATCGAACGCCTGTCGGTGGTGATGCCATCGTCTTCGACGCCCCTCTGGTGTTGCCGTACACGCCGAACGGGCTGATGGGCAGTTTGTTGGAAATCGTCGTAGCGGACTTCAACCTTGATGGTCGCCCGGACATCGCCCTGGGTACGCAGTCTCCGAATGCCATCGTCGTGTACATGAACCAGACTCGGAAGGGTAGCTCGAACCCCGCTTTCTCAGGCCCTGTCCAGGTGGGCGGAACTTCTTATCCATACAGCATGATCGCGGCCGACTTCAATGGAGACGGCCTGCCTGACATTGCCGCGACCACGAATTTGGGCATTGATGTTCTTGTCAACACGGGGCGTCGCCTAAGTCAGATTCCTGCGTTTGCAGAGACCGTGAATCTAGTGACGTACTCGTCTTCGTCTCAGAACTTCGGAGCGGCGAATCTCAATGGGGATGCCAGAAAAGACCTGATGTACTTCTCTTACGACTCGCCGTATGAATCGAAGGTCGGCGTTGCGACGAATACCACGCGCCCGCGCGGCAGTTCTCCGGAATTTCTGCAAAGTGTGGTGTGGGGCAACGAGACCTTCACGCCCGCGACGATCGGTGGCGCCGACATAAATGGCGATTCGAAGCTTGATCTGATCGTGACCGACGCCATAGGCAAAGTACTGGCTTTTATGAACCAGACGGCCAGCGGTGCTGCTCAGCCAAGCTTTTCGGATCCGGTAGAAGTTACAGCTCTGTCTGAGGTAACTCGCGCTGCTCCGGTAGAAGCGGACTTCGATGGCGATGGTGCCAATGATCTGGCTTTTGCGCCAATCGGAACCAGCAATCTGACCATACTGGTGAACAATCGTTTGCCTTGACAGATCAAGTGGACGAAGCAGGTCACGGTTCTGCGCGGATCGTGACCTGCTCTCTTCAACTCAAGCGTCAGCAGTCCTCAGGGGTGTGTTCCTAGGGTGGCTTCATGCTCTAGCAAGGCCGATTCGTAAGGGGCCAACTCATCGGCTGGTAGCTGCGCTTCCCGTATGCCTTGCACGCCTCTCCGGAGTAAAGAAACTCCTTCTTCTGAACGGCCGACTTTAAGCAGCAGCATGCCGCGAAAAGCGTCCAGGCGGGCTGGCCACGCAGGCCCTGGGATGGCGGCGGTCAACTGCTCGGGGGTGAAGTGCCTGACCACATCCCATGCTTCGGCATGCCGGTCGCCATTGGACAAGTTGCGAGCGAGCAAAAAGCCGACGCCGACCGTCCGTCCGTTATCGTCTCCGTACTCTTTGCGCAGCCCATCGTATGCAACTCGTAAATCCCGGATCGCACCGGGAAGGTCATTGGCCCATGCCCGTGCATCCCCAAGGTTTGCCAGGTCGACCAGGGTTTTTCGGTGTCCCTTCCCATACTTTTCGACGGCTCGGTTATAGACCTCTTCATAGACCCCGAGAGACTTTTTAGGGTCGTTGAGTTCGCCGTAGAGAGCGCCCAGATATCCAAGCGCCTTGATGGTTTGTGCATCCAGGCGGCCGGAATATCGCTCTAGTTTCGCTATGCATTCAAGGAGGATACCTAGCGCCTCTTCGAAGCGCATTTGCGCCCGCACAGCGATGGCGAGTTTGCTTTGGAGGTCTGCGAGCGTCTCTTCGTGGCCAGCTTCAGTAAAGCGACGATCGGACATGACTTGTTTCGATCGTGCTTCTGCCTCTTGAAAGCGACCTAGCCCTATCAAAGAGTCAACCGCATCTCGTTGGAATCTGAGCTCGAGCATGCTGTCTTCAGGGGTGATTTCCTGTCTTAGCCGTTCCGCGGCCTCGATGTTGGTGAGGGCCAGCGCATAATCGAAATCGAACTGGGCAATACGGCTGTGCATCCATCGAGACAGTAATGCTTCGGTGGTTGGTTGATCCAGCCTGGTGCCTGTTGCTCGATCGGCTTCCTGAACCATGGAGCGAGCGACGTCGGACCGACGGAGGCGGACCGCAATATTGGCTCGGTAATACAAGGCTCTCGCCAGTAATTCAGGAGAAGGCGATCCAGCCTGCTCAATTAATTTGATGGTCTCGCCAAAAAGCCGGTCGGCTTGCTCATAGTCTTCTAGGGAGTCGTACGCCATGGCGAGCGCATAGGAGATACCTGCTTTTGTGTAAGTATCGGTTTTCAGCCGTGCTGATAGTTTTTCCGAAGAGCGATCGAGAACTTCTCTCATGCTTGGGTTTTTGCCGCTGTCGGCGGAGGGGCGCTGTACGCTGCCGAGGATGTCATTAGTCAAGAAGTGGTTGATAGCGTCCGCGCGCTTGGCTTCGCGTTCAGCTGCGTGGCGCGCTTGTGTAGCGAAGACACCAAATGCAGTACTGGCTGTCATCCCCGTCGATAGGGCAATGATTGTTGCAATGATGAAAGGACGTCGAGCGCGATTACGAGACAATAGTTCTTCTGTGAGGCGGGCACTATCGGTGGCCGCACGTACTTTCTCCAAAGACTGCCGGCGCTCATTGAGCGAGCGCAGCCTTGTCAGCAGTTCGGCGACGCTTGAGAGTCGGAGTGCAGGGCTGCCATCGGTTGCTGCGAGCAGGTCGGAGCGGAGTAATTCGTCGTCGATATCCCGTGCCCAGCCTGACGCCATCGGCCGCATCAGATCGCCTGTCTGGGTTTGATACAAGAGAATGCCCAAGGCATACACATCGCTTTGCACGGTGGGGCTGTGGCCACCGATCAGCTCCGGTGCCAGATACAGCGGGGTGCCGCTGGTCGAGTCGCCGAGCAGGGTGTCGACTCCCGTCAGGCCGAGTTGGGTGATCCCTAGTGCGTCGAGCCGGTCCGGGTCCAGCAAACGGCCACTGCCGAAGTCGGTGACACGCAGCTGCCAATGCCCTGCCGCGTGGCTGATCAGCACATTGGACGGCTTGAGATCCTTGTGCAGCACGCCGACGCTGTGGGCAGAGGCCACAGCGTCGGCGATCTGCAGAAACAGATCGAGGCGCTGCTGTCGATCCATGGCCTGCAGGGCGTCGCTTTGGAGTGACCAGTCGAGCAGGTTCGGCCCGCCGTATTCGCACTCGAGAAAGAACGGCGCATGCTCGAAGTTCCAGTCGAGCAGTTGGGGGAAAGCGGTGCTGGCTCCCAGCGTGTCGAGAAGTACGCGGGACAGCGTTGCCTCACGCTTGAGCGAGCTGAGCCGGGTGCCGTCTGCGGCGAACTTGTAGACGCGCGGCTCTTTGGTCGCCTGGTGCTCGGCGAGCCAGACCTCGCTTCCGTTGGTGGCGCCCAGCTGACGTCGCAGTACGAAGTTGGGGCGATTCGGCACGGCGCTGCCGACTTTCAACTCCAGTCGGCTCGACAATGAGTGACCCACGGCCATGCGCTCGACCACAGCGTTCAGCCGATACCCGATGCGGGGCTGGGTGAGGATGCACTCGGCGTTGCTGGCACCCAGGGCGTCGCGTAACTTCTTGATCGCGTTGGTGAGTACCTTCTCCACGGTTGGGCGGCCCCAGACCTGGGTCAGAAACTCTTCCTTGGTGACCACCTCGCCGGCCCGGCGCAACAGCAAGACCAGCACATCCAGGGGCCGTCGCTCGATGTCGACAGGGAGCCCACCCACGCGCAGTTCGAATTTTGTCTCATCGAATTCGGCCGTGCCGAATCGATAGCGATAACTGATGTCCTTCATAGTCGCGATGCCCCCGCATCGTGCAATCGAAGGTGTGCAGGGCACAGTCAATCGCAAAAGGCATGTCATCGTGACTTCGAACTGAGAGCGGGTTCTCTTTTCGGACGGCGCAACTGCAGCGTCAAGCGGAAGCCGGGTACCGGTGGATCGCTGGCGGGCCGTAGTCGGCGTCAGAAGGTCAAAGCTCATGCCCCCGGCGTAAAACCTGCTTGCAGGAGTGGGCAGCCTTGTGCCGGAGCGCAATGGCCCCATCGTGAGTACCCGTATCGAGGCAGGCGGGCCTCCCGGCAGCGGCAAGATCAAAGGAATCAAATGCTCGACACCTCCACCCTGAGCACCCTCAACCGCGACATCGGCGGCAATCCGCAGGCTCTCATGCAGTGGGCGCTGCAGCGCGATGCGGCCGCGGTGATCACGACCAGCTTCAGTCCGTTCTCGGGCGTGATCCTGCATCTGGCGACGCAGGTGCGGCCCGACGTGCCCGTGCTGTGGATGGATACCGGCTACAACACGCCCGAAACCTATCGCTATGCCGAGGAGCTGAGCCGCCGGCTCGACCTGAATCTGCAGATCGTGCATCCGCGTCGCTCGCGCGCGCACCGCGAGGCGGTGGAAGGCGCCGAACTGCCGGGCATCGACGATCCGCGCCATGAAGCCTTCGTGCGAGAGGTCAA
This sequence comes from Hydrocarboniphaga sp., assembly GCA_023254435.1. GTDB lineage: Bacteria > Pseudomonadota > Gammaproteobacteria > Nevskiales > Nevskiaceae > Hydrocarboniphaga. Next base: position 16,772 of record JALRLM010000459.1, on the reverse strand, counting down.
GATCGAACCTTTCGAGCGGGCCCTGGCCGGTCTGGCCCCGCATGTCTGGATCACCGGCATCCGTGCCGAAGAGACCGCCGAGCGCGCCCGCATGGAGGCGGTGTCGGTCAATGCCGACGGCCTGATCAAGGTGGCGCCGCTACTGAGCTGGACGGCGAAGCAGTTGCACGAGTACCTCAAGGCCCACGACCTGCCCAACAACTTCGACTACTTCGACCCCACCAAGGTCGACGAGCACCGCGAGTGCGGCCTGCATCTGGCGCACTGAGGCCATTGCCACATCAGGTGGGTTTTCGAGGCGGACTCAGCTGCTCGAACTTGCTTCGGTAGCGGGCTTTCTGTTGCTCGCTGCTGCTCATCTGGATCGCCATTTCGACGCTGCGCCGGGCCAGTTCGGGCTCTTCCAGGCTCTGCAGTAGAACCCCGACAAGGAACAGGAAGCGCGGCTCCTGGGGGTTGAGCACCGCAGCGCGCCGGGCCTGCTCATAGGCCTTGCGATCGTCGTGCTGCTGCAGGGCCTGCAGGGCGAGCTGGTAATGGTAGTAGGGGTTGCGTGCCTGGAAGTTCTCGGCCCGCTGGTGATAGCGGGCCGCGACGCCGAGGTTGCCCAACTGGCGGTGGATGCCCGCGGCGGTGCCATAGGCCGCCGGGTAGCCGGGGTCCAGATCGAGCGCGGTGTCGACGGCCAGCAAGGCGGCCCGTGGCTGATCGAGGAGCAGGTACAGGCTGGCCAGGTTGTTCCAGAGATAGGCCTGGCGGGCGTCGAGCTCCAGCGCGCGCAGCTGATAGCGCAGGGCCTCGGTTCCGGCGCCCTCAAGGCGCAGTTCGATGGCGCGGTTGTTGTAGTACTGCGCCTGTGCCTGGCGATCGCTGATCACGCGCTGCGGATAGTGCTGCTCGTACTCCTCGATCGCCAGGTCGACGACGAGCTTCGCCGTGGGATCTTCGGTGCGAACGTTGATGTGCCGGTAGATCAGGAAGTTGCCGTCGCCGCGCAGGTCCCACAACGGCGGGATGTCGACGTCGTTGAAGCGTGCGTCGACGCCCACTTCGCGCGCCAGCGCGATGTAGAGCATGGCGTAGCTCAGGCAGTTGGCGCGGTGCTGGCGGAACACCTCCACGGCGCTCAGCGTGGCCTCGGCGTCGTAGCGCAGTGCCAGGCCGTCCTGCGAGCCCAGCGCGGCGGTCAGGGCCAGTATCTTGGCGCGCGGGCCGTGGGCGTCGCGCGTCGCCTCGCGGGCGAAGCGGCGCATGTCATCGTCGAGTGCGAGCAGCGATTCGGGAGTGGGCAGGTCCTGGCTGGCGCGGGTGTCGTCGGAGAGCAGGCCGGCACCCTGCAGAAGGCGGCTGCGGTCGAGCTCGGACATCGGGACGCGGTGGCTGCCCGCGCAGCCGGTGGACAGCGCGGCCACGGCAAGCCAGGTGGCCAGCAGGCCCTTGCGCGACCGGATGCAGGCGGCTGAAGGATGCGAATCGGCCATGGTTCTCTCCGGGAACGGCGCTCGCGGCGACTCGATCGGGGCGGTCGGCTCTGCGGGCCAGTGTACGCCCGGCCCTGGCTGTCGGCGACGGTGCGCGACGTGCGGGCCCGGCGAGGCGCCGCTATCCTTGCGCCCTCCTGAGCCAGCGACACCACGCCTGACATGCAACTGCACAACACCCTGACCGGGCAGAAGGAAGCCTTTAGCCCCCTGGACCCGTCGCGGGTGACGATGTACGTCTGCGGACCCACGGTCTACTCGTTTGCCCACATCGGCAATTTCCGGCCGCCGGTGGTGTTCGACACGCTGGCCCGCGTGCTGCGCCGGCGCTTCGGCCGTGTCGATTACGCGCGCAACATCACCGACATCGACGACAAGATCAACGCCGCCGCGGCTCGCGAAGGCGTGGATATCCGCGTCATCACCGACCGCTACGCGGCGGCCTATCACGAGGACCTGAAGGCGCTGGGCGTGGAGCCCACCACGCACGAGCCGCGCGTGACCGAGCATCTGCCGCAGATCATCGCCATGATCGAGCGCCTGATCGCCTCGAACCACGCCTACGCGGCCGAAGGCCACGTGCTGTTCCACACGCTGAGCTATGGCGACTACGGCCGCCTGTCCAAGCGCGACGAGCAGTCGCTCATGGCCGGCGCGCGGATCGAGGTGGCGCCGTACAAGAAGCACGCGGGCGACTTCGTGCTGTGGAAGCCCTCGGCCGACGACCAGCCGGGCTGGGATTCGCCCTGGGGGCGCGGTCGCCCGGGCTGGCACATCGAGTGCTCGGCGATGTCCGAGGCCGTGCTGGGCAATACCATCGACATCCACGGTGGCGGTCACGACCTGATCTTTCCGCACCACGAGAACGAGATCGCGCAGAGCACCTGCGCGCACGGTGGTGCCGTCTACGCACGCTTCTGGCTGCATAACGGCTTCGTCAACGTCAATCACGAGAAGATGAGCAAGTCGCTGGGCAACGTGCTGCTGGTGCACGAGCTGCTCAAGACCATGCCGGGCGAAGTGATCCGGCTGGTGCTGCTGACGGGCCATTATCGCCAGCCGCTGGACTGGACCGACGACGTCGCCGCCGATGCGCGGCGCAAGCTCGACCGCCTCTACGGTGCGCTGCGCGACCTCGCCGGCATCGAAGCCGCCGCCGGAGTCAGTGCGCCGCAGGCCTTCATCGATGCGCTCGAGGACGATCTCAACACGCCGATGGCCCTGGCCGAGCTGTTCGAGCTCGTGCGCGCCGCCAACAAGGCCGAGAGCGATGCGGACAAGGCCAGGTTCAAGGCGCAGCTGCTCGATGCCGCCAGCCTGCTGGGCCTGCTGCAGCAGGAGCCCGAAGCCTGGTTCTCGCAGGCCACGAGCGAGTCGGACCTGAGCGCGGAGCGGATCGAGCAGCTGATCGCCGAGCGCAATGCGGCGCGCAAGTCGCGCAACTTCGCCGACGCCGACCGCATCCGCAAGGAGCTGGCCGATGCCGGCGTGCTGATCGAGGACGGTGCCGACGGTACGCGCTGGCGTCGCGGCGGCTGAGCCGCAAGCGTGCGACCGCAAAAGAAAAAGCCGGCCAATGGCCGGCTTTTTCTTTGCCGCGAGCGGCTTAGCTGCGGTACTGCAGGTGCATCTGGTCCATGCGCGTGCTCTGGCCCGTGGTGAACTCGTACATGCAGGCGTCGTCGACGTAGTCCATGAAGTTGGTGATGGGATCGTCGCCGGTCTTGAGCGGGCAGGAGTCGCGGCCGACCGGGCAGCCATAGGCAGCGCTGCGCTCGGCGGGGGTGTCGTCGACCTGATCGTTCGAGGCCGTGCACGAACCCTGGAAGGTGTGGTACAGGCCCAGCCAGTGGCCGACTTCGTGGGTGCCCGTGTCGCCTTCATCGTAAGGCGCGGCCGAACCACCCGGCACGCTCGAGAACAGGATCACCACGCCGTCCATCTTGGGCTGCGAGGCGTAGCTCGACGGGAAGGTGGCCCAGCCGAGCAGGCCGCCGCCCGGGTTGGCGGAGTAAAGGTTCAGCGATTCGGCGCCGCCCTTGCGCAGCGCGTTCTTGGCCGCTGCTTCTTCGCTGGAACCCGGCGACATCGTGTACCACGACGAATTGGTGGTGCGGTCGACAGCCGTGAGCGTGAACTTGAACGGCGTGCCGGCGTAGGCCGAATTCAGCACCGCCATCTGGGAGTCGATCTGCGACTGCGGAATGTCGCCGTTGGCGAGGCCCGAGCCCCTGTTGATGACGTGGAAATAGACCGGCACCGTCACTGAGCCCGCCGCGCGCATGATCGAGGCGCCACGCGCCTGGCGCTTGGCCAGGAAGGACTGCAGGCTGCGATCGATCGCCGTGCGCTCCGCTTCCGACGGGATGATGGTCATGCAGCGGTGGCTCAACGCCTGATCCGAGCTGGCCGCCGCGCCGGCCGTGCCGACCAGTGCGAATGTGGCAGCCGCCAGCAGGCTGCGCGAAGCACGGTTGAAAAAGTGAAAGGACCCCATGTTCGACTCCGAGATGTTTGTTGTGGGTGCCGACGGGGCCTTGAGCCTTGTCGCGCTCCCAGACGCTACTGGAGCCGAAAACCGGACACAATCCGGGAAAATACCTTGTAGGAAATGTCGGTATTTTCTGACGAGCCGATCAGATAGTCGCTTTTCGCAGTTTTCTCCCGCATTCCCTCCGGGTTTGGGAACGAATACGGGAGCTTATCGTCGGGCGAGGAGAGGCCGGTTCAGCCGCGGACTTCGCGCTGCTCCAGCGTCTTGCCCTGGGCGTCGATCGTGTTGAGTCGCACGGTGAAGCCCCAGAGACGCGACAGATGCTTGAGCACTTCGCCCGATTCGTCGCTCAGCGGTCGGCCGCGATGGCGCCGGTGATTGAGCGTCAGCGAACGATCGCCGCGATGGTCGTAACGCACCACCTGGATGTCCGGCACCATGCCGTCCCGGTTGTACTGCTGGGATAGCAGTTGGCGCACCCGGCGATAGCCCTGCTCGTTGTGAATGGAGTCGACGAGCAGGTGCTCGTCCTTGGCGTGATCGGCGATGGCGAATAGATGCAGGTCGCGAATCAGGCGAGGGGACAGGAACTGGCCGACGAAAGACTCGTCCTTGTAATTGCGCATCGCAAAGTCGAGCACCTTGAGCCAGTCGCCGCCCGCGATATCGGGAAACCATTCGCGATCCTCGGGCGTCGGGTCTTCGCAGATGCGGCGAATGTCCGACGTCATCGCGAAGCCCAGCGCATACGGATTGATGCCGCCGTAGCCGCGCTGGTCGAATCCGCGCTGCGCCACCACATTGGTGTGCGAGGACAGCACCTCGAGCATGAAGCCGTCGTCGACCAGACCCTTGTCATACAGGCGATTGAGCAAGGTGTAGTGCCAGAACGTGGCCCAGCCCTCGTTCATGACCTTGGTCATGCCCTGCGGATAGAAATACTGCGCCATCTTGCGCACGATGCGCACGAGCTCACGTTGCCAGGGTTCGAGCTTGGGCGCGTGCTTTTCGATGAAGTAGAGCAGGTTCTCCTGCGGCTCGGGCGGATACTGGCCGACACTGTCGTTGCGCGCATCGTCTCCGGCACTGCGGGTCGGCAGCGTGCGCCAGATGTCGTCGTACTGCTTCCAGGCGTACTCCTCGCGCTCGCGCTGGCGCTCGCGTTCCTCGTCGGCCGACAGCGGCATCGGCTGGCGATAGCGATCGACGCCATGGCTCTGCAGCGCGTGGCAGGAGTCGAGAATCTCCTCGACGGCCGCGTGGCCGTAGCGGTCCTCGCACTTCATCAAATAGTTTCGTGCGAACACCATGTAGTCGATGATCGCGTCGGCGTTGGTCCATTGCTGGAACAGGTAGTTGCCTTTGAAGAACGAGTTGTGACCGTAGCAGGCATGCGCGATCACCAGGGCCTGCATCGGCAGGCTGTTCTCTTCCATCAGATAGGCTATGCAAGGGTTGCTGTTGATGACGATCTCGTAGGCGAGACCGCGCTGGCCCTTGCGATACATCTGCTCGTTGCGGATGAACTCCTTGCCGTAGCTCCAGTGCGGATAGCCGATCGGCAGGCCGACCGAGGCATAGGCATCGAGCATCTGCTCGGAGGCGATGACCTCGATCTGGTTGGGATAGCAGTCGAGCTTGAACTCGTTGACGGCGATATCGCCGATGGCCCGGTCGTAGCGCTCGATCAGCTCGAAGGTCCATTCCGCGCCCGAGGACAGAGGCTGGGCGTGCGAAGCGTTCATGCCGCCTCTCTTTTGAACAGCTCGCGCAGAACCGGGTACACCTCGCCGCGCTGCGTCACGCTGGACATGGCGAACTTCTCGCTGTCGATGCGCTGGTAGGCATAGGACAGCGGGCTGGTCCGCATGGGATCGTCGGGCACTTCGATATAGGCGAAGTAGCGGCACGACGGCAACAGATGCTCGACCAGGCAGCTGCGACTTTTCTCGGGATCGGCACCGAAGGCGTCGCCGTCGGAAACCTGCGCGCCGTAGATGTTCCAGCTGTCGGCCGGATAGCGGGCCGTCATGATCTCCTGCATGAGCTTGAGCGCCGACAGCACCACGGTGCCGCCGCTCTGGCGGTCATGGAAGAAGGCGTTCTCGTCGACTTCCTGCGCATTGTCGGTGTGGCGGATAAAGACCAGATCCACCTTCTCGTATTTGCGAGACAAGAACAGGTACAGCAGCGTGTAGAAGCGCTTGGCCAGATCTTTCTTGTCCTCGGTCATCGATGCCGACACGTCCATGAGGCAGAACATCACGGCACGCGAAATCGGCAGCGGCACCTTGACCCGATGCCGGTATCGCAGATCGAGATCGTCGAGAAAGGGCACGCGGTCGATGCGCCTCCGCAACTCGGCGATTTCCTCGTCGGGTGGCACTTCGCGCTGTTCGAGGTCCTTGATCTGCTGCTTGAGCGGCGCCGTCAGCGCGATACGCCGCGCCAGGGCCTGGCGCAGCGATCGCGTCACCGAAAGGTTGGCCGGCACGCCCGACGGCGTGAAGCCTGCGCGCTGCATCTTGTACTCACGCACATCGCCAATCATGTTGCGCACGAGGTGCGGCAGTTCCAGATCGTCGAAGAACAGGCTCATGAACTCTTCGCGCGAGAGCGAAAAGGTGAACGAATCTTCGGCGTCTTCGGACTGACCGTCGCCGCCACCATTTCCACCGCCGCCGCCGCCCCCTTCAGGCCGCTTGAGCTTGTCGCCGGGCGAGAACTGCTTGTTTCCCGGCAACACGATCTCTCGATCGCCGCCCGAGCCATGGTTGAACGTGGGCTCGGAGATATCCCGCGCCGGAATGTTCACGTTCCCGCCGCGATCCATGTCGGTGATGGATCGCCTGGACACCATGTCGCTCACCGACTTACGGATCTGCTCCTTGTAGCGACGCAGAAAACGTTCGCGATTGACGGCGCTCTTGTTTCGATCATTCAGACGACGATCGATGACGATCGACATTGAAGTCTCCTAAGCAGAGGGAGGCGCTACGCCGACTTGCGTACCCGCAGGTACCACTCGGACAGCAGGCGAACCTGCTTCTCGGTGTAGCCCTTGTCCACCATGCGGCCGACGAAGCTTTCGTGCTTCTTCTTGTCTTCGTTGCTGGCCTTGGCGTTGAAGGAAATCACTGGCAACAGCTCCTCGGTGGACGAGAACATCTTCTTTTCGATCACCTCGCGCAGTTTCTCGTACGAAGTCCACTTGGGATTCTTGCCGCCATGCTGGCTGCGCGCGCGCAGGACGAAATTGACGATCTCGTTGCGGAAATCCTTGGGGTTGGCGATACCGGCCGGCTTCTCGATCTTCTCGAGCTCGGTGTTCAGCGAGGCCCGGTCAAAGGATTCGCCGGTTTCGGGATCGCGGTAGTCCTCGTTCTGAATCCAGTAGTCCGCGAAAGTCACGTAACGATCGAAAATGTTCTGGCCATATTCGGAGTAGGACTCCAGGTAGGCTGTCTGAATCTCCTTGCCGATGAACTCCGCGTAGCGCGTGGCCAGGTAGCCCTTGATGAACTCGAGATACTTGCGCTGCGCCTCATCGGGCAACTGCTCGCGCAGGATGCGCTGTTCGAGCACGTACATGAGGTGCACGGGGTTGGCCGCGACCTCGGTCTGGTCATAGTTGAAAACGGCCGACAGCACCTTGTACGCGAAGCGCGTGGACATGCCGTTCATGCCCTCGTCGATGCCGGCGTAGTCGCGATACTCCTGGTAACTCTTGGCGCCCGGATCGGTGTCCTTGAGGCTTTCGCCGTCGTAGACGCGCATCTTCGAAAAGATGTTGGAGTTCTCGGGCTCCTTGAGGCGAGACAGCACCGAGAACTGGGCCATCATCTCGAGCGTGCCGGGCGCGCAGGGGGCCTTGGCCAGCGAACTGCTGCGCAGCAGCTTGCGATAGATGTTGACCTCTTCGGACACTTGCAGGCAGTACGGCACCTTGACGATGTAGACGCGGTCGAGAAACGCTTCGTTGTGCTTGTTGTTGCGAAAGCTCTGCCACTCGCTTTCGTTGGAGTGAGCGAGAATCACGCCGTTGAACGGAATCGCCGAAAAGCCTTCGGTGCCCTTGAAGTTGCCCTCCTGCGTCGCCGTCAGCAAGGGATGCAGCATCTTGATCGGCGCCTTGAACATCTCGACGAATTCGAGCAGGCCCTGGTTGGCCTGGCACAGGCCACCGGAGTAGCTATAGGCGTCGGGGTCGTCCTGGCTGAAGGATTCGAGCTTGCGAATGTCGACCTTGCCGACCAGCGAGCTGATGTCCTGATTGTTCTCGTCGCCCGGCTCGGTCTTGGCGATGGCCACCTGGCGCAGCACCGACGGCTGGATGCGCACGACGCGGAACTTGGTGATGTCACCCTCGTACTCGGCCAGGCGCTTGAGCGCCCATGGCGAGGCGATGCCCGACAGTACGCGCCTGGGAATGCCGTACTCGGATTCGAGTGCGGCGCCATCGCGTTCCGGCGAGAACAGACCCAGCGGCGATTCGTTGATCGGCGAGCCCTTGATCGCGTAGATGGGGTGCGATTCCATCAGCGACTTGAGACGTTCGGCGATCGACGACTTGCCGCCTCCGACAGGGCCCAGAAGATAGAGAACCTGCTTGCGTTCTTCCAGACCCTGCGCGGCGTGCTTGAAGAAGGCCACCACCTGCGCGATGACGTCCTCCATGCCGTAGAACTCACGGAACGCCGGATAGCGGCGGATCACGCGGTTGGCGAACAGGCGTGACAGCTTGGGGTCGTTGCGCGTATCGATCAGCTCGGGCTCACCGATGGAGGCGAGCATGCGCTCGGCCGGAGAGGCATACGCCATCGGATCGTTCTTGCAGAGCTGGAGATATTCCTCCAGCGACAGTTCCTCGTCGCGTGCCTTGAGGTACTGCTCGCGAAAACTGTTCAGCAAACCCATGTCATATCTCCACTTTGCTGACGCTTGCAGATTGCAATCGAGTGTTGGTCTCGATGCCTGTCCGCAAGCTGTCTAAAGGAAACGTTCGACTGCTGGCTGACGATTAGATGCAAGCTACGAGCTTGTATTTCGTCTGACCACATGACCGGTAGAAATTTCCCACTCAACGGCGTGGGAGAGCCAAAGAGCGCGGCTCGTGTCGCGAACGGTCGCATGCGTGATGGCCGATCGAGGCGAACCGGGGATGACGAAGACCGCCAGCTCGATAGCCGGAGCGAAAACCGCCTGAGCGGGAATGTCATCACGATGTCACTTTCGCAGGAAGCATGCCGTTGCGGGAAGCCATGCGACCTGTTTTAGACTAGGGGACTGACGAATGGTCACCATGGCGATTTTTGTAACATTCGCAGCAGTCTGGAGCGTTGATCGAATGCGACCTCGGCGCTCACGACAGCGATGGCGCACCTGCGCGCGCGGCGTCGGCATCATGCCGATACACGGCTCGTAACCACGATGGCGTCGGTGCTGCACTCGGGCGAACTGCCCGATGTTCAATGCAGTCGTGCGCTGAACGCGCGCAGCCCGTGCCAGATCAGCCACAGCGACAGCACGGCGATGAGTCCACCCCAGAACCAGTAGGGCAGGAACAGCGCCTGCGCGATCTGGCTTGTATCCGAGGGGCCGGTGCCTTGAGCGGTTTCGGCGGATCGTGTGAACAGGTAGTCCCCGCGTGAGAACACCGACAGGGCGAGTTGTATTGCCAGGAACACGGCCGTCAGCTGGGCTATGCGGGGGCTACCCTTGAGGGCTATGAGTCCAAGCGTCAGCGACAGTCCACCGATGAACAGGGCGCCGAACAGATTGCGTGCCCACAACAGCAACACCACGATCAGAAGCAGCGCGGCCACGATCAGGGATCGGCGCGCCGACTCGGGCCGGCGGCTGGCGACGAAGAGGCCGTAGGCCAGCAAGGGTGGACCCAGCAGTCCGCCGGCCGCTGCTGCGGCATGACGGATGCGACCGAAGCGTGCGACATAGAGCGCCAGCCCTGAGGCGTCGGGCCAGATGAACAGGGCGACGAAATCCCCGCCCATGAGCAGCGCGGTCAGCCCGTGCCCCAGTTCGTGCGCCAGTGTCGAGATCAGCACCAGAGGCCAGGCGATCACCCCGAGGCCCGGGATCAGATAGATCGCCAGCGTGGCAGCGCTGGCTCCCAGCAGCGCCATCAGTCGGTGGTCGGCCCAGCGGTGCAATCGTCGTCGTCCCATGTCGTCAGGTTATCGGAGGCCCGCTCCGTCGGGTGCCGATGCTCGCCGGCATGATCGAAGTCACACCGGGAGCTGCAGTTTCGATCGGCGTCATCAATTTTGTACTTGGTTCGATCGTCAGGTTGGAGTAGTGTGAAATCTCTCTTGCCAGCGCAATTCCGCGCCTAAAAGAGCTTCGCCGGGGGGCGATAGGGGGCTTTTATGGGATGGGCGGGACGTTGGGCGGGGCGGGCGCCGGGGTTGATGCGTTTTCCTCTTATGGTTTATCGATTCGGAATAGCCTGGCGCTATTGTGGGCAGCCTCTGGCCATCCTTGCGCGTTGGATATGGTCGTCACGGGAGACGACCAACTTCACTTACGACCTGACGCTCCAGAACAAGCGCTATCTCGCGGCTCTGCTGGCCGATGTGCTCGGCATCGAGTTCGATACGGCTATGGGCTACATGAACGAGATCGAAGCCGATCAGGCGTTCAAGGCTCATATCGAGTCGGTTCTGCGCCGTGACTCGCGCGCCGCGCGCGCCGATGCGCAGGTCCATCTGGGGCGGCGCCTGGGCTGGTACGTCCTGGTCCGCGTACTCAAGCCTCGTGCGGTCGTCGAAACCGGCATCGACAAGGGGCTGGGTTCCTGCGTGCTGGCCGCCGCCTTGTTGCGCAACCGGGCCGAGGGCTATGAGGGCTATTACTGGGGTACCGACATCAACCCGGCGGCAGGATTCCTGTTCTGCGACGAATACGCGAGCTGTGGCGAGGTGTTGGTCGGCGATTCGATCGAGTCGCTGCGCCAGCTCGACGCGCCCATCGACTTGTTCATCAACGACAGCGACCACTCAAGCGATTACGAGGCGCGCGAGTACGAGGTGATCGAGTCCAAGCTCAGCGATCGTGCGCTGATCATCGGCGACAACGCACATTGCTCGGACGCCCTGCTGAACTTCTCGTTGCGGCGCGGGCGCGACTTCGCCTTCTTCCGCGAGGCGCCGCTCGACCACTGGTACCCGGGTAGCGGAATCGGAATTTCGTTCATGCGCACGCCGCGCCGTCGCGAGGCAGCCCGACGCCCGGCGGCCGACATCGACACCTCCGAGCCGTCCGAAACAAACCGACTGTGTGACCTGAATCGCGCCGCCTGATCAAGAAAGCGCGCACGTGGGCCGTTATATGCCCATCATGAGCGCTCGCGGGGGCTGTGGGGCCCTCAGGGGGCGATGGCAAGTTCTGGGGTGAACGTCTGTGTTCGTTGAAGAAGCGAGTTGGGGAGAGCTTTTCTCCGCCGTAGCGGATGTCTGCATCGTCGGTGCGGGTCCTGCAGGGATCGCGGCCGCGGTCAGCTTGGGGCGCAGCGGATGGCGTGTGCTGCTGATCGAAAGCGGATCGGAGCACACCCACGCCGCTCAGGCGCTCGGCGAACTGGCCGGGGTCGATCCCAAGCGACATGCCGCCATGGACGTGGCGACACGGCGCGGGTGGGGCGGCACCTCGGCTCTGTGGGGCGGGCGCTGCGTGCCCTTGGACCCGGTCGATTTCGAGGCGAGGCCGCAGCGCGGCAACGCCCGCTGGCCTTTCGGCTACGAGCAGCTGGCCGGGTTCTACGAACGCGCCACCGACTTTTCCCGCTGCGGCAAGGCTCGTTTCACGGTCGACGAGGCCCTGGGGCCGAACAGGCCGCCGATCGCCGAAGGTTTTAAGGACGGCGAGGTGCTGGCCTCCACGCTGGAACGCTGGTCGCTGCCGACCCGTTTCGGCGACGAATATCGTGACGAAATCGCCGGCTCGGTTCACATTCGCGTGGTCCAGGGCTTGACCTGCGTCGAACTCGACACCGACGACGGGGGGCAGGCCGTCGGTGCCGCCGTGCTCAAGTCGCTTGATGGCCGGATTTTCCGCGCTCAAGCCCGGCAGTTCGTCATCGCGGCAGGCGGACTCGAAAGTACCCGCCTGTTGTTCAATTCGAATCGTGTTCACCGGGCCGGCCTGGGCAATCATGCTGATCAGCTCGGTCGCTACTACATGGGGCATGCTTCCGGGAAGCTCGCAAAGATCGAGTTCACTGGCAAAGCGAGCAGAACCATTTTTGGGTTTGAGCGGGATGCCGACGGTATCTATTGCCGCCGCCGATTCACCATCTCGGCCGAACAACAGCGCAGTGCCGGACTCATGAACGGTAGCTTCTGGCTGGATAATCCCGCCATTGCCGATGCGCGGCATCGCAACGGTATTCTCTCGCTGGCCTATTTGGCCTTGACCATGCCGATACTGTCGCGTTATCTCGCCCCTGAAGGTGTGCGGGCGGCGGCAGTCGCGGGTCTGGCATCGTCTCGTTTCGCGCATCTCTGGAACGTGGTGACGAGTCTGCCGGCGACGATCGCGTTTGCTGTCCCTTTCGTTTGGCAGCGTTACATGGCCAAGCGCAAGGTTCCAGGCTTCTTTCTGTCCAGCAAATCGAACGCTTACGCCTTGCATTATCACTGTGAGCAAGCCCCCAACCCGGATAGCCGAGTTACGGTGTCGGAGCAGCGCGATGCGCTGGGTATGCGCAAGATCAAAGTCGATCTTCGTTTCGCTGACGCCGATTTCCGTAGCATTATCGGTCTGCACGAAATTCTCGATGCCGAACTGCGCCGTCAGGGCGTGGGTCGCCTGCACTATCTGGAAGGGTCTCTTGAAGCGCATGCCGATCGCCAAGCTAGCGACGGCTTCCACCAGATCGGCACCACCCGCATGTCGGAGCGCCCCGAAGACGGTGTCGTCGACGGCGACTGCCGTGTGCATTTCACCGACAACCTCTACGTGGCGAGCAGTTCGGTGTTTCCGACCTCGGGGCAGGCCAATCCCACGCTGACCATCATCGCCCTGTCGCTACGCCTGGCCGATCATCTGTCGGCCAGGCTGTCTGATCGTGGCACCGAACCGGTCGTGACACCCACCGTTCTGCCCGACGAAACCACTGTCGCAGGGCTGGCGGCCTGATTCAGGCAGGACAGGTTCAGCGCCGCGATGCAGGCGCTGTCCCGCGAACGTCCGGATGGCAGTGGCAGGTCGTGAGGTGATCGTTGACCACGCCCATCGCCTGCAGGTAGGCGTAGATGATGGTCGAGCCCACGAACTTGAATCCGCGCTTGAGCAGGAACTTGCTGATGGCGTCCGACAGCTCGGTGCGCGCCGGGACCTGCGACGGGCTGCCGTAGCGGTTGACGATGGGCTCACCGCCCGCCTGCGCCCATAGCCAGTCCGAGAACGGCCCGATCTCCTCGGCAAAGCGCAGCCAGGCCTGGGCATTGGTGCGTGCGGCGGCGATCTTCAGCCGATTGCGGACGATGCCGGGGTTCAGCATGAGCTGCGCCAGCCGGGCATCGTCGTAAGTGGCGATGCGGGCAGGATCGAAGTCGTCGAAGGCCGCGCGATAGTGCTCGCGCTTGGCCAGGATGGTGCTCCAGGACAAGCCGGCCTGTGCGCCCTCCAGGATCAGGAACTCGAACAGCTTGCGCTCGTCGCGACAGGGCACGCCCCACTCATCGTCGTGGTAGCGCTTGTAGGCGTCCGAGCCCAGCGACCAGGGACAACGCGAGGGTTCGCCCGCCGCGGCCTCAGCGGGCAAAGGCCAGCCTCTGGCCGAAGATGCCAGGCTGCACGGCGCCGTCGCGATAGGCGATGTCGCCGTTGACCCAGGTGGTGTCGATGCGTGCCGGAAAGGTCTGTCCCTCGAAAGGCGACCAGCCGCACTTGTAGTAGAGATCCTGCTTGCGCACCGTGGTGCTGGCGTTGAAGTCGACCAGCGCCAGGTCGGCCCAGTAGCCCTCGCGGATGTAGCCGCGCTCGACCACGCCGAAGCGCTCGGCCACTGCATGGCTGGTCTTGCGGATCACGGTATGCAGGTCCATTTCGCCGCGGTGCACGAGTTCGAACAGCATCAGCAGCGCCTGCTGCACCAGCGGCAGGCCCGACGGCGCCTTGAAGTAGGACGGATTGGCCTTCTCCTGCGCGGTGTGCGGCGCATGATCGGTGGCGATCACGTCGATGCGGTCCTGCATCACCGCGGCGACCAGCGCGCGACGGTCCTCGGCGGTCTTGATCGCCGGATTGCACTTGATCAGCGAGCCCAGCGAGGGGTACCAGGATTCGTCCAGGAACAGGTGATGCACGCAGGCCTCGACAGTGATCTGCTTGCCCTTGAGCGGCCCCGGCGTGAAGAACTCCAGCTCGCGTGCCGTGGTCAGGTGCAGCACGTGCAGTGAGGTGCCGTGGCGCTTCGCCAGGCCCACCGCGAGCTTGGTCGACTGGTAGCAGGCTTCCTCGGAGCGGATGCGCGGATGCTGCGAGACCGGAATGGCGTCGCCCCAGTGCTGGCGCGCAATGTCCTCGTTGCGCTTGATGATCGGCGTGTCCTCGCAGTGCGTGACCACCGGAATCTGCGCGCGAGCGAATATATCGTCGAGCACCTTGGGATCGTCGACGAGCATGGCGCCGGTCGAAGCACCCATGAAGATCTTGATCGCGCAGGCTTCGCCGGGCACCACGCGCGCGATCTCGTCGGCGTTGTCGTTGGCCGCGCCGAAGTAGAAAGCGAAATTGGTGCGCGCCTTGCCCGTGGCCAGCGCGTACTTGTCGGCCAGACGCTCGCGCGTCGTCGTGGTCGGATTGGTATTGGGCATTTCCATCACGCTGGTGATGCCGCCCGCCACGGCCGCCGAAGTCTCGGTGGCGATCTCGCCCTTGTGCGTGAGTCCGGGCTCACGGAAATGAACCTGATCGTCGATCATGCCCGGAATCAGGGTCTTGCCCTGCGCGTCGATGACGACGCCGTGGTCTCCAGTGATCGACGGCGCGATCTTTTCGATGCGTCCGCGCTTGATCAGCACGTCGCCTTCGAATTCGCGACCTTCGTTGACGATGCGGGCATTGGTGATCAGCACTTCGGTATCTCTCGCTAGGGGCCTGTCATCTTGCCTGCGCGACCGCGTGCTTGCCACCGCCAGGGTGGTCAGCGTTCTGTCAGCCGGCTGAACCGACGATCGCCAGACTTCGATACGACTTGTCATCGCGCGACGGGTTCCCGCCCATCGCCCGATGACACCAACGACAGGAGATCGCGCGATGGCAGGTTCCGGTCCCGCTTCGCCCCCGCAGGCTTCCGCGCGACTGGCGCGACGCATCGTCGGCGCCATCGTGCTGCTGGCCCTCATCGCGCTGCTCGTGCTGTGGGACTGGAACTGGTTTCGCCCGCTGGTCGAGCGGCAGGCCTCCTCCGCGCTGGGGCGCACGGTGACGCTGCGGCATTTCGACGTCGACCTGGGCTGGCATCCGCGCGTGATCGCCGACGGCATCGTCGTCGCCAATCCGCCCGGCTTCCCGGCCGATAGCCGTTTCGGCTCTGTGGAAAGGCTGGCCCTGCGCGTCGACCCCTGGAAGCTGCTCTCGCGCAAGCTGAGCCTGCTCGAAATCGAGATCGACCAGCCTCGCGGCGACCTCGGTCCGGGGCCGGACGGCAAGCCCAACTATGTTTTCGAGGCGCTACAGGCCCAGGATGAGCCGGCCGAAGCCGAGCCGATGAGCGTGGAAATCGGCCATCTGGTCATCCGCGAGGGCGACATCCGCATTGTGGAGCCGCAGTTCAAGGCCGATTTCCGCGTCAAGCTGCATACCGAGGCCGGCCAGGACGGCGGCGAGGACAGCCTGCACATCGACGCCGACGGCCGCTATGCCGGCCAGCCGATCACCGGGCGCTTCGTCGGCGGCGCCGTGCTGTCGCTGCGCGATCCCGCCCGACCTTACCCGGTCGATCTGAGGGTCCAGAACGGCGACACCTCGGTGGCGCTGGTCGGTACCGTGGTCGATCCGATGGCGCTGGGCGGTGCCGATCTCAAGCTGGAGTTCAAGGGCAACGACCTGGCCGACCTGTTTCCGCTCACGGGCGTGCCGCTGCCGCCGTCGCCGCCGTACCGGCTGGCCGGGCGCTTCGACTACCAGGACGGGCGCTTCCGTTTCCGCGACTTCACGGGCCAGTACGGTCAGAGCGACATCGCCGGCGATGTCGCCGTGCTGCCGGCACGCAAGGCCGGTGGGCGCCGCCAGGTGAGCCTCGACGCGCGCTCCGAAAAGGTGGTCTGGGCCGACCTGGCTGGCCTGGTCGGCGGCACGCCGGGCGAGGCCAAGGCCCCTGGCGATTCGCCCGAGCAGAAGGCCGAGCGCGAGAAGAAGAAGGCCAGCGGCAAGCTGCTGCCCGACACGCCCATTTCGCTGCCGCGCATCCGCGCCGCCGACCTCGACGTGCGCTATCGCGTCGCGCGCATCGACAGCGAGGTCACGCCGGTGGATAGCCTCAGCGGGCATCTGCTCATGGAGGATGGGCTCATTCGTGTCGATCCGCTCAAGCTCGGAGTGGGCAAGGGCAGCATCGTCGCCCAGCTGAGCCTGGACGGGCGCCAGGACCGGGTCCACACCCAGGCCGACATCGATTTTCGCCAGCTCGATTTCAGTCGCATCGTCGACAAGATGTCGGCCTTCAAGGGCACCGGCACGCTGGGCGGGCACGCACGGCTCGATGCGCGCGGCAATTCGGTGGCGGCCATGCTGGGCAGCGGCGACGGCGATCTCAAGCTGTTCATGCAGGG
>JALRLM010000406.1 GCA_023254435.1 Hydrocarboniphaga sp. | reverse complement strand
GCTACGCCCACCTGTACGGCCTGCCGTGCACGGGCCTGCGCTTCTTCACCGTCTACGGACCTTGGGGGCGGCCCGACATGGCCTACTTCAAGTTCACGCGCGCGATCCTGAGCGGCGAGCCCATCGAGGTGTTCAACCACGGCCGCATGCGCCGCGACTTCACCTACATCGACGACGTCATCGAATCGGTGATCCGCCTCGCTGCGCGACCCGCCCAGCCCGACCCGGCCTGGAACGGCCTGTCGCCCGATCCGGCCAGCAGCCGCGCGCCCTACCGGCTCTACAACATCGGCAATCACCAGCCGGTCGAGCTGCTCGATTTCATCGCCCGGCTCGAGGATCTGCTGCAGCGCAAGGCGCAGACGCGCCTGCTGCCGATGCAGCCCGGCGACGTGGTGGCGACCTATGCCGATGTCGACGCCCTGCGGCGCGATGCGGGCTTTGCGCCCAGTACCCCGCTGCAGGACGGCCTGGGCCGTTTCGTGGACTGGTACCGCAGCTACTATCGGACCTGACGGCCAGACGACGTGCCCCTGGCGCCTCCGCGAACGCTGTTCGAATCGGCCACTCAGCGCACGCGCATCGTGCGCCATCTCGATATCGTCTGCCTGATCGTCGATGCCGGCGGCGCCATGATCGTACCGATACAGGATTTCGTGCAGGCGCAGAAATGGGCCTCGTCCAAGCTCGCCAGCGGCAATGCACTGAGTGATCGCAGCCGCTTTCTGGAGCAGATGCAGACGCTGGTGTCGCGGCCCGGCAGCATCGCGCCCACGCGCGGCAACGAGCGCTCGCTCATCGCAGTGGCGCGTGCGATGCGCGCGGCGGGCTATGAGGTGGGGGAGTGGAGCTTGCCCGCAGACATTCGCAATCCGCCGCTGGTGCGGTGAGCTTGTCGTCGGGCGGGTCGAGACCCGCCGCTCCTCGTTGTTTGCGGCGATTCGCTGGACCGCCGCGGGCCGGATCGTTCGTGCGGACTACGCCGCCTTTGCGGGCACGTCGTCGCCCGGCAGCGTCTGCACCTGCACGCGCAAGGGCGCTTCGAACTGCGTGGTCTGCCGGGGCACGGCGAAGCGGATGCCCGCAGCCTTGAATTCGCGCATGAGTCCCAGGTTGATCGCCTGCTGACGATCCATGTAGACGTTGTAGTCCGGGCTCAGTACCCAGTACACGGTCTCGAACGTGAGCGCGTACTCGCCGAAAGCAAAGAAGTGCGAGCGGTCGAAGCGCACGTCCTGCGCTTCGATGACACGGCGCACGATGCGCGGTACGGCTTCGGCCTGTTCTGCGCTGGTTTCGTAGACGAGATTGAAGCTGAAGACCACGCGACGCTCGACCATGCGCTTGTAGTTGCGGATGCGCGTCTTGAGCAGGTCGCCGTTGGAGAAAATGATCTGCTCGCCGCCCAGGCTGCGGATGCGCGTGGTCTTGAGCCCCACGTGCTCCACCGTGCCCAGGTAGCTGTCGACGATGATGAAGTCGCCGATCACGAAGGGCTTGTCGACGATGATCGACAGCGAGGCGAACAGATCGCCCAGGATGTTCTGCACCGCGAGCGCAACGGCCACGCCGCCGACGCCGAGACCGGCAACCAGCGCGGTGATGTTGACGCCCAGGTTGTCGAGTGCCACCAGCGTGACGACGGTCCACAGCACCACGTTGCCGACGAAGGCCAGCGCCGCCAGGCTCGTCGCCGAACCGGCGTCGGTGGCCAGCGCACGCTGGCGCGAGCGATCGACGAAGAAGCCCAGCATCGCCGAGGCCCAGAAGCCGATCTGCAGGATCAAGGCCAGCGCCGTCAGCGTGCCGAGCGCGTGCTCGTGCGCTTCGGGCAGATTCAGGTAGCGGCTGCCGATCGACAGCGCGAACACACAGATCAGCCACACGCGCGTGGCACGCACCGCGCGCATCAGGCCGCCGTCGATCTGCAGCTGATCGCGTTCGGCATGCGCTTCGAGCCGGCGCAGCAGGATCGGCTTGATCAGATACACCGCCAGCGCGATCGCCAGCGAAAGGCCCAGTGCGGTCGCCCAGTCCCGCGGCGTGCCACCGTAAATCGACGTCGTCCACCAGTGGGTGGCTTGCAAAGCATCCATCGTGCGTGAAACTCCGGCTATCGCCGTCGCGGTGGACGGCCTTGTCTCGTCAGCGGCCTGCGGTCTGCGCCTGCCAGACGATGCAGCGGTTGTTGGCGGGCATCGCGCGATCTTCGATCAAGGCGAAACCCGCAGCGCGAGCGAGCGCATCGACGAATTCGAAATCGCGTATGCCGCTGAGCGCATCGCGCGCCTTGAGCCAGGCGTCGAAGTCGCGATTGCTGTCGCTCGTATAGGCCCCATGATAATTGAAGGGGCCGTAGACGATCAGCTTCGCGCCGGGCGTGACGATCGCGGGCAGCCTGGCAAACAGCTGCTGCACGGCGTCCCAGCTCATGATGTGCAGCGTGTTCGAGGTGAACACCGCCTCGTAGCGCGCGGCGCCGTCGTCGAGCGAAAGCGTCTCGCGCGCATCGAACACGATCGGGGCCAGTACATTGGGCAGCGCGGCCTCGACGAGCCAGGCGCGGATGCCCTCGTGATGCTCGGGCAGTTCCGACGTCTGCCACTGCAGATTCGGCAGTGCGGCGCCGAAGTAGATGGCGTGCTGTCCGGTGCCGCTGCCGATTTCGAGCAGCTGGCGCGTGTCGCTCAGATGATCGCGCAGCACCGCGAGAATGGGATCGCGATTGCGCGCGCAGGACGGGGCGTCGGGCTTCTGCATGAGTCCATGGTACCGCGTGCGCGGCTCAGCGGCTCGACAGCGGCGTCGCCAGCGATTCCAGCGAGCGTCGCTCGGCCGCCAGTCCCCAGCGCCAGACCACGCCCGCGGCGACGATCATGAGCACCGCGCCCAGGCCGTAGCCCGCGGCGATGGCGCTGCGCTCGCCGGTGCCGATCAGCGTGCCGAACAGCCAGGGCCCGGCGATGCCGCCCACGCCCGTGCCCAGCGTGTAGAAGGCGGCGATGGCCAGCGCACGCACCTCGAGCGGAAAGCTCTCGCCCACGGTCAGGTAGGCCGAACTCGCCGCGGCGGAGGCGAAGAAGAACACCACCGACCACGCCGCCGTCTGCGTGCCGGCATCGAGCAGGCCGCGCTCGAACAGCACCGCCGTGATCGTCAGCAGGATGCCCGACATCGCATAGGTGAAGGCGATCATCTGGCGGCGGCCGATGCTGTCGAACAGCCGGCCCAGCAGCAGCGGACCGAGGAAATTGCCGGCCGCGAACGGCAGGATGTAGAGCCCCACGCGCTCGCTGTCGATGCCGTAGAAGGTGCCCAGCACGAGCGCGTAGGTGAAGAAGATGGCGTTGTAGAAGAAGGCCTGCGACGTCATCAGCACGGTGCTCACGAGTGCGCGCTGCGGGTAGCGCCGGAACAGGCTGTGGAACAGCTCGCGCAGGCCGAAATGCGCCTGCTCGCGCGCGACGGCGACTTCGAAGCGCTCGACGTCCGTCAGCGCAGTGCCCGAGCGTGCTTCGATGTCGCGCACGATGGCTTCGGCCTCGTCGATGCGGCCACGGATCATGAGCCAGCGTGGACTTTCGGGCAGCGCGCGGCGTAGCAGCAGAATGATCAGCCCCAGTAGCGCGCCGATGGCGAAGGCCGCGCGCCAGCCCATGTCGGGTGGCAGCAGCCCCGGCTGCAGCAGAATGACGGCGCCCAGCGCGCCCAGCGCCGCACCGACCCAGAAGCTGCCGTTGATGACCAGGTCGGTGTGTCCGCGATAACGCGCCGGAATCAGCTCCTGGATCGCCGAATTGATCGCCGAGTATTCACCGCCGATGCCGGCGCCGGTGAAGAAGCGGCACAGCAGAAAAGTGGCGAAGCTGTTGCAGAACGCCGTCGCCGCGGTTGCACTCAGGTAGACCAGCAGCGTGATCGTGAACAGTTTCTTGCGGCCGAGGCGATCGGCCAGCCAGCCGAACAGCAGCGATCCGCTGACCGCGCCGAGCACGTAGGCGCTGGCCGACAGGCCCACCTGCGCATCGTCGAAAGCCAGCGTCGGGCTGGCCTTGAGCGCGCCCGATACCGAACCCGCGAGCGTGACTTCGAGGCCGTCGAGGATCCAGGTGATGCCCAGCGCGACCACCACCAGGGTGTGAAAGCGGCTCCATGGCAGGCGGTCGAGGCGCCAGGGCAGGTCGGTGCGGATGACGCCGCCGGCGCCGCGCGAATCGTTCATGGTCGCCATCCTTGGCGTCGAGTCGAGGCCGCAGCCTCAGGGCAGCACCAGCGCCGCCACGCCGCGCCAGAGGCAGAGCAGCGAGGCCAGCGTCAGTGCCGCGAACGTCAGCACCATGCCGCCGATGCGGCCGGGCATCCAGCGCTGGGTGAAGCTCAGGGCGATGGCATGCAGCACGCGGCCGATCAGCAGCATCAGGCCGATCAGGTGGATCACCCAGGGCGCGATCACGCCGCCGGTTTCGAGCAGGGCCATGAGCAGCAGCACCAGCGGCACGTACTCGGCGAAATTGCCGTGGCCGCGAATGGCGCGATTGACCTCGGGTCGGCCGCCGTCGCCCAGCGAAATGCCGGCCCAGCGAAAGCGGATCACATGGATGCTCAGCAGCAGGAACCACAGGCCCAGCAGGCCCGCATACAACGGCGTAATCGTCAGCATGTCGTCGCGCTCTCCTCTGGATTTCGCTCCACTGCATGGGATCGCCACGCCCGATGATGTCGCGTGGTCCGGCCTCTTGGTCGGGCCCTGAGCAAGCAGCCTACAATGCCCAGATGAACAAGACCGTCGTCGCCTACGCGGCTCTGCCGCCCGAATGCCTGGAACGCCTGGGCGCTACTTTCGATCTGCGCGATTTCACCGGCCGCTCGGGCCTGCGCCGGAATCCGGACTTCGCCGCCGCGCTGGCGCAGGCCGACGGTACCATCGGCGCCGGTCTGGTCGTCGATCGCGCGCTGATCGCGCAGTGCCCGAAGCTTTCCGTGGTGTCGACGGTGACGGTGGGTTACGACCTCTACGACGTCGACGCGCTGACCGAGCGCGGCATCCTGTTGTGCAACACGCCCGACGTGCTGACCGAAAGCGTGGCCGACCTGTCGATCGCGCTGATGCTGTCCAGCGCACGGCGCCTGGGCGAACTCGAGCGACGGGTGCGCGCGGGGCAGTGGAAGCGCAGCGTCGATGCGCCGGAATTCGGCAGCGACGTCTACGGCAAGACGCTGGGCATCGTCGGCATGGGCCGTATCGGTGCCGCTGTCGCGCGCCGTGCCGCCTTGGGCTTCGGCATGCGCGTGCTCTACGACGCGCGCAGCGCCAAGCCCGAGGTGGAACGCGACTACGGTGCGCAGCGACGTTCGCTGGACGATCTGTTGCGCGAATCGGATTTCGTCTGCGTGCTGGCGCCGCTGACACCCGAGACCGAAAAACTCATCGGCGCGCGCGAGCTGTCGCTGATGAAGTCCAGCGCCTTTCTGGTCAACGTCGCGCGCGGCAAGGTCATCGACGAGGCGGCGCTGATCGAGGCCCTGCGCGAGCGTCGCATCGCCGGTGCCGGGCTCGACGTGTTCGAGCGTGAGCCGCTGGCGGCCGACTCGCCGCTGCAGCAGCTCGACAACGTGGTGCTGGTGCCGCATATCGGCTCGGCCACGCACGAGACGCGCTTCGCGATGGCCGAACTGGCCACCGACAACTTGATCGCCGCGTTGACCGGCGGCACGCCCAAGGCCATGGTCAATCCGCAGGTGCGTTCGCGCACCGCCTGAGCGAGCGCCGTCGAATGGCGCTCGCGGTCCTCGGCCTCAATCCTCAGGCTTGATCCACGGCGGCATCGGTGCCTGCAGGCGCGGGCCGTAGGCGTAGCCCTGCACCTCGCCGAAGGCGGCGTGCCCGCCGTTCCAGTCCTCGCAGGCCTGGATGATTTCGGCCTGCGTGCGGGCGACGAAGTTCCACCACATCAGCACGGGCTGGGCGAAGGGCAGGCCGCCGATCAGCATGAAGCGCGCGGCTGCACTCGTGCGCAGAGACAGCGTGTTGCGCGCGCTGCCCAGGTACATCAACGACTCGGCCGGCAGCGGCTGGCCGTCGACTTCGCCGGCGCCCACCAGCATGAACACGGCGTACTCGAAATCCTCGCGCAGCGGCAGC
>JALRLM010000322.1 GCA_023254435.1 Hydrocarboniphaga sp. | reverse complement strand
CTGCTGCTCTACGTTTACGCACGCCTGGGCTGGCAGCCGATGTTCCTGAGCATGGCGCTGCTGTTGCTGCTGTGCTCGCTGCCGACGTTCTGGCTGCGCGTGGAGCACCGCGCGCCACCGGCACGCATCGCCGCCAGCGAGCTGGCGCGCGGCGGGTGGCTGCGGCTGCGCCAGCCCGGCGTGCTGGGTTTCATCGGCCTGATCGGCGCCTACAAGTTCGGCGACACGCTGGGCGCCTCGCTGGTCGGCCCGTTCATGAAGGACCTGGGCCTCAGCAAGGAGATGATCGCGCTGCTCAAGGGCACGCTGGGCTCCAGCTTCGGCCTGGCCGGCGCGGCACTGGGCGGCTGGCTGGTGTTCCGCATGGGCCGGCGCAGCGCGCTGCTGGGCTTCGGCGTCGCGCAGACGGCGAGCCTGGCCCTGTACGTTCTCGCGGCGCTGCAGATCGGCGGCATCGGCATGCTGTGGGCAGCCTGCATTGGTGAGCACCTGTTCGGCGGTATGGCCACGGTGGCGCTGTTCACGCTGATGATGGACGCCAGCGAGCCCGAGCACGCGGGCACCGACTACAGCCTCTACGCCTGCGCTATCGTCTGCGTGCAAGGTCTCGCCGCCTTCGCCGGCGGCGCGCTGGCCGACGCCAGCGGCTATGCGCCGACCTTCGCTGCGGCGACGATGGCCTCGGGCCTCGGCTGCCTGCTGCTGGTCGCCCGACTCGACCGCCGGCCCGGACCGGCCTCGCTGGCGCAGGTGTGGAGCCCGCGCAGGACGACGGCCTGACATCCGGCCTGAAACGAAGAAGGCGGCCCGCAGGCCGCCTTCTTCGTCAACGCGATCGCCGAAAGCTTCAGAACACTTTCGACAGCAGCCAGTACAGCGAGGCCGACAGCGCGATCGACACCGGCAGCGTCAGCACCCAGGCCATCAGCAGGTTGCGGATCGTGCCCATCTGCAGGCCCGACCGGTTGGCGGCCATGGTGCCGGCGACGCCCGACGACAGCACGTGCGTGGTCGACACCGGCAGGCCGAAGGCGTCGGCGGCGCCGATGGTGCCCATGGCCACGAGTTCGGCCGACGCGCCCTGCGCATAGGTCAGGTGCGACTTGCCGATCTTCTCGCCCACGGTGACGACGATGCGCTTCCAGCCCACCATCGTGCCCAGGCCCAGCGCGAAGGCCACGGCGACCTTGACCCAGGTCGGAATGAAGCGCGTGGCCTTGTCGAGCGACGCCTTGTAGGTGTCGAGCGCCTTGCTGTCGCCTTCGGCGAAGGTGAGCGTCTTCTCCTTGCCCAGGCGCTTCACCGCTTCGGCCGCCAGGTACATGTCGTTGCGCATGTTGCGCGACTGGTCGGCCGGCACCCGCGCCAGCGTGCCGTATTCACGCACCTGCCCGTCGATGTCGGTGACCAGCGCCGACAGCGCCGGAACGGTCTGGGCGTCGAGCTGCTTGTCGGCGATGTAGCGCGTCACCGCAGCGCGCGGATCGCCTTCGACGGCGGCGACGCTGGCGCCCAGCGAAGCCAGGCGCTGGGTGACGGTTTCGGAATGCTGATGGAACTCGGCCACGTACTGCGCTGGCACCGCGCGATTGAGCGCATAGGCCGTGGGCACCGTGCCGATCAGGATCAGCATGATCAGGCCCATGCCCTTCTGACCGTCGTTGGAGCCGTGCATGAAGCTGACGCCCGTGCAGGTGAAGATCAGCAGGCCGCGAATCCAGCCCGGCGGCGGGTTGCCGTCCTTGGGCGCCTCGTAGAGCGCCTTGTTGCGCACCAGCACCTTGAGCGCGAGCAGCAGCAGCGC
>JALRLM010000557.1 GCA_023254435.1 Hydrocarboniphaga sp. | reverse complement strand
GCACGTCTCGGCGTCGGCGTCGCTGACCGCTTGGCTGGCCGCCGGACGTCGGCCGGT
Organism: Hydrocarboniphaga sp.; assembly: GCA_023254435.1. Classification (GTDB taxonomy): domain Bacteria; phylum Pseudomonadota; class Gammaproteobacteria; order Nevskiales; family Nevskiaceae; genus Hydrocarboniphaga. The sequence goes on along the minus strand of JALRLM010000557.1, from coordinate 3,075 downwards.
CACCACGCGCGGTGCGTACACCGAGGAGGTCGAGCGGCGCAGCCCGGGCGCGCTGCTGCTGGTCGACGACGACCCGGCCGCGCGCCTGGCCGTGCGCAAGCTGCTGGAGCACGAGCGCGCCGAGATTCACGAAGCCGGCAGCGGCGTGTCGGCCGAGGCCGCGCTGCAGCATCACCGCTTCGACTGCATGATCCTGGACCTGGGCCTGCCCGACATTTCCGGCTTCGACCTGCTCGATCGCCTGTCGGCGCGCGGTCCGCTGCCGCCCGTGGTGGTGTATTCGGGCCGCGACCTGTCGGACGAGGAAAACCTGCGCCTGCGCCAGTACACCGAGAGCATCGTCATCAAGGGCGTGCGCTCGCCCGAGCGCCTGCTCGACGAGGTGTCGCTGTTCCTGCACGCGCTGGGTCGCAAGGATTCGGCGACCGTCGCCGCCGTGGCCGATGCGCAGAAGGACGTCGCCGGCCGCCACGTGCTGATCGTCGACGACGACATGCGCAACATCTTCGCGCTGTCCAAGGCCCTGCGCTCGCGCAAGCTCAACGTGACCATGGCGCAGGACGGCTACAAGGCCATCGCCCAGCTCGAGGCGAGCGAGGAGATCGACCTCGTGCTCATGGACATCATGATGCCGGGCATGGACGGCTACGAAACCATCCGCAGGATCCGCGAGCGCCCGCAGTGGCGCGATCTGCCGATCATCGCGGTGACGGCCAAGGCGATGACGGGCGATCGCGAGAAGTGCATCGAAGCCGGCGCCAACGATTACTGCTCCAAGCCCATCGACATCGAGAAGCTGATGTCGCAGATCCGCGTCTGGGTGTGAGCCCGGAGTCCGACGTGGAACGGCGCGAACTGGAAGACATCGAGATCGAGTTGTTCATCCGGGCGCTCGACCTGCGCTACGGCTACGACTTCTCGGGCTATGCGCAGGCCTCGTTCCATCGCCGCGTGCGCGCGCTGCACGTGTCCAGCGGCCTGCCGACGATCAGCGCGCTGACCGCCAGGCTGCTGCACGACGAGGCCTATCTGCCGCAGGTCATCGCCCGGCTGTCGGTGCCGGTGTCGGAGATGTTCCGCAGTCCGCGTTCCTTCGAATTGCTGCGGCGCGAGGTGCTGCCGGTGCTCGCCAGCTATCCGCAGATCAGTATCTGGCAGGCCGGCTGCGCGCATGGCGAGGAAGCCTATTCGCTGGCCATCCTGCTCAAGGAGGCCGGGCTCTACAACCGCACGCGCATCTACGCCACCGACATCAGCGAGGAAGCGCTGAGCAAGGCGCGCGAAGGCATTTATCCGCTGCGCGAGGCGCGTCTGTTCTCCGACAACTACCTGAAGGCCGGTGGCGGCGGTTCGCTGTCGGACTGGTACACGGCGCTGTACAACCACATCAAGCTCGACGAATCGCTCAAGGAGCGCATCACCTTCGTCAACCACAACCTGGTGGTCGACGGCGTGTTCGGCGAGATGCACCTGATCCTGTGCCGCAACGTGCTGATCTATTTCGGCGAGGACCTGCAGCAGCGCGTCATCGGCCTGTTTCGCGACAGCCTGGTGCGCGGCGGCTTCCTGGCGCTGGGCGATCGCGAGCGACCCGTGAGTGGGCGTTTCGCTCAGGAGTTCCGGCCGCTGGTGCCGGGCCAGCCGCTGTATCGGCGCACCACCGTGAGCTGACGGCCCCGTGAGCGCGGACATGCCTTCGCCGTCGCGCTATGCCGCCGTGGTGGTGGGCGTGTCGTCGGGTGGCATCCAGGCGCTGCGCATGCTGCTCTCCGGCCTGCCCGCCGATTTCGAGGTGCCGCTGATCGTCGTGCTGCACACGGCTTCGGACAACGGCGTGGGCCTGTGCGGCGTCCTGCAGGCCTTCTCGGCCTTGCCCGTCGTGGAGGCCGAAATGGGGCAGCAGCCGCAGCCTGCGACGGTCTACCTGGCGCCGCCGGGCTATCACCTGCTGATCGAGCGCGACGGTCGTTTCAGCCTGTCGGTGGACGACAAGGTCTGCTACGTGCGGCCCTCGGCCGACGTGCTGTTCGAATCGGCGGCCGATGCCTGGGGCGAGCGCCTGGTCGGCCTGGTGCTGACCGGCGCCAACGACGACGGCGCGCTGGGCCTGCGCGCCCTGCGCGACGCGGGCGGCTACGCCATCGTGCAGGCGCCCGGCGATGCGCAGATGCCGACCATGCCCGAGGCGGCGCTGCGAGTCGCAGGCGCCGATCAGGTGAGCCCGCTGGCGCACATTGCGGCACAATTGCGTGAACTGATTCACGCCGGTCTCCCCGCCGGCCCCTGACGCCCCCGATGACCGACCCCACGTCACCCGCACTGCCCGAGCTGGCGCTGCCGCAACCCAAGATCCTGATCGTCGACGATACACCGGCGAACCTCGTGGCGATGCGCCGCCTGCTCGCACGCATCGATGCGCAGATCGTCGAGGCCGCGTCGGGCAACGAGGCGCTGGCCGCCTGCCTCGATCACGAGTTCGCGCTGATTCTGCTCGACGTGCAGATGCCCGACATGGACGGCTTCGAGGTCGCCAGCTTCCTGTCTGAGGAATCGCGCACCGCCGATACGCCGATCATCTTCGTGACCGCCGCCTTCGCCGACGATCTCAACCGTCTGCGCGGCTATCACTTCGGCGCCGTCGACTACATCGCCAAGCCCATCAACGACGCCATCCTGCAGAGCAAGGTGCGCGTGTTCCTGGACCTGTATCGCAGCCGCCAGCAGCTGCAGCAGCTGGTGGCCGAACTCGATCACCGCAACCGCCGCCTCGAGGACGAAATCGCCGAGCGCCGCCGCGCCGAGGAGATGGTGCTGTACCGCGCCACCCACGATGCGCTGACCGACCTGCCCAATCGCGCCCTGTTCATGGACCGCATGGAGCAGGCGATCACGCGCGCCGACCGCAGCCGCCAGAGCATGGGACTGCTGTACATCGATATCGACGGCTTCAAGCCCGTCAACGACCAGCACGGCCATCCGGCCGGCGATCAGCTGCTGCAGCAGATCGCGCGCCGCCTGCAGGGCGCGATCCGCCGCAGCGATACCGTGGCGCGCCTGGGCGGCGACGAGTTCGCC
>JALRLM010000308.1 GCA_023254435.1 Hydrocarboniphaga sp. | reverse complement strand
CGAGAACATCGTCCACGTGGTGCTGGCCCGCCTGCCCGGCGCGCCGGCCGGCACGCGCGGCATTTCGCTGTTCGTGATTCCCAAGTTCCTGCCGGCCGACGACGGCTCGGTGGGCGAGTTCAACAAGGTGGTCTGCAGTGCCCTCGAGCACAAGATGGGCATCAAGGCCTCGGCCACGGCGGTGATCAACTTCGAGGATTCCCGTGCCTGGCTGATCGCCGAGCCCAACAAGGGCCTGGAGGCCATGTTCACGTTCATGAACACGGCGCGCATCGGCACCGCGATTCAGGGCGTGTGCCATGCCGAGCTGTCGTTCCAGGGCGCGCTGCGCTACGCCAAGGAGCGCCGCTCGATGCGCGCGCTATCGGGCAAGAAAGAGCCCGACAAGGTCGCCGACGCCATCATCCATCACGCCGACGTGCGCCGCATGCTGCTGACGCAGAAGGCCTTCGCCGAAGGTGGCCGCGCGATGATCTACTACGCCGCGCAGTTCGCCGACCGCATGGTCGAGGGCATCGTCGAAGGCGACGCCAAGAAGTACAAGAAGTGGGACGACAAGCTGGGCTTCTTCACGCCGATCATGAAGGGCTTTCTGACCGAGATGGGGTTGGAAGCCGCCAACCAGGGCATCCAGGTGTTCGGCGGCCACGGCTACATCAAGGAGCACGGCATGGAGCAGATCGCGCGCGACGCGCGCATCGCCACGCTGTACGAAGGCACCACCGGCATCCAGGCACTCGACCTGCTCGGCCGCAAGGTGCTGATCATGACGCGCGGCGGTGCGGTGCGGGAGTTCACCGCGCTGATCGCCAAGTTCGCGGTCGACAACATGCGCAACGCCAAGCTGCGCGCCTATGCCACGGCGCTGGCCAAGTACGCCGCCGAGTGGAACGTGCTGACCATGCGCATCATGCTGGTCGCCCGCAAGGATCGCGACATCGTCAGCGCCGCGAGTCATCACTTTCTGATGTATTCGGGCTACGTGATGATGGCCTACTTCTGGGCCCTGCAGGCGCAGATCGCCGGCCACAAGCTCGTGCACGGTGGCAACGAGTCGCCGGAGTTCTACAAGGCCAAGATCGCCACCGCGCGCTTCTACTTCGACCACCTGCTGCCGCGCGCCAAGGGCCACGCCACCTCGATGATCAAGCCCAGCAAGTCGCTGACGAAACTGCCGGTGGACAGCTTCGTGTTCGAGTAAGCCGGGGCTTGTGGTGATCGACCGCCAGGCGCCGTCGCGACGCCTGGCGGTTTGGCTTCACTGGGCGACTGCGATCAGAACTGCACGCCGCGCGTGAGCCCGCCGTCGACCAGCAGGCTCGTTCCGGTGGTGAAGCTCGCGGCCGGGCTGGCCAGGAACACCGTGGCGCGCGCCACTTCCTCGGACGTCGCCATGCGACCCAGCGGATTGGCCGCCAGGCACTGCGCGAACACCGCGGGTTGCTCGCGTTCGATCTGCCCCCAGACTCCGTCGGCGAAGTAGACGTTGCCGGGCGACACCGTGTTGACGCGGATCCCCTCGCCGGCCAGCTGCACCGACATCGTCTTGCCGTAGTGCGTGAGCGCTGCCTTCAGCACGCCATAAGGCTCGGCGAACATGTCGACCTCGCGACCCGACACGCTGGAGATCAGCGTGATCGACGCCGCATCCGACTGCCGCAGAAACGGCAGCGCCGCCTGCACCATCGCCACGGTGCCGAGCAGATCGGTATCGAAGGCGCGGCGCCAGGTGGCCAGATCGCTGCCGCCCGCGAGCGCGCTGACATTGGGCACGATCATGTCGAGACCGCCGAGACGTTCCGCCGCCGACGCGATCCACGCCGACACCTGCGCCGCGTCGGTGACATCGACGGTGGCGCCGAAGGCAGACGTGCCGAAAGCCGCTTCGGCCGCCGCGACGCCGCTGGCGCTGCGAGCACAGAAGGCTACCTGCGCGCCTTCATCGAGAAAACACTGAACGATGGCGCGACCGATACCGCGCGAGCCACCGCTGACCAGCACACGCCGGTTCTTCAAACCCAGATCCATCACGGTTTCCTTGTGTAGTGAACATCCCAAACGTCGATGCACCGCGCCGTCGAGTCGGCGGAATTCGCTCGCCGTCGATCTCATCGCAGGCCGGCGACCACCATGCCGACGATGTCCGACCACCATGGGTAAGCGAAGTTCCCAATCGGGTCGCAAGGAAAGACTTTATTTATCGTCACCCGTAACGGTTATTGAGCATCGAATCCGCGCAGCCATGCCCGCAAGGCCTGTTCTGCGACCAGAAGAGCGGCAACCGCGCTGCGCTCAGGCGTCGCCGGCCACGCGCACCATGAGCTTGCCGTTATTGCCGCTGCTGTAGAGCAGCTTGAGCGATTCGAGCGCGTTTTCCAGGCCATCCACGACGTGCAGGCGGTACTTGAGCCTGCCTTCGAGCATCCAGGCGGCGAGCTTCTGCTGATAGTCCGGATAGCGGTCGATATAGTCGAGCACGACGAAGCCTTCGATGCGCAGCCGCCGCATGATGACGTTGCGGAACATGGTCGGGCCCGGCGTGCGCTGCTCGCCATCGTTGTAGCTGGAGATCAGTCCGCAGACCACCACGGTGCCGAAGTTCTTCATGCAGGTGAGACCGGCGTCGAGAATTTCGCCGCCCACGTTTTCGAACAGCACGTCGATGCCGTCGGGCGCCACCGCGCGAATCTGCTCCACGAGATTGCCGCGCTTGTAGTCGATGACCTCGTCGTAGCCGAGTTCCTGCTTGAGCCAGCGGCATTTTTCGGCACCACCGGCGACGCCGATGGTGCGGCAGCCGTGAATCCTGGCGAGCTGGCCCGTGATCATGCCGACGGCACCGGCAGCGGCCGTGATCATCACGGTGTCGCCGGGCTTGATGCGGCCGATTTCGTGCAGGCCGATGTAGGCGGTCGGCCCGGCGATGGCGAGCACGCCGAAGGCCTCGCCGATCGGCAGGCCCGGCAGGCGCGGCATCGGCGAGTAGCCGCTGCCGTCGGTGACCACGTAGTCCGACCACAGGCCCAGGCCGGTGACGAGGCTGCCGACCGCGAAGTTCGGGTTGCGCGAGTCCACCACCTCGGCGACGACGAAGCCCTTCATGGGATCGCCGAGCTTGACCGGGTCGATGTACAGGTCCCACTCGCTGAGCCACAGGCGCAGCGTTGCGTCCAGCGACAGGTACAAGGTGCGCAGCAGCATCTGCCCCTCGGCCAGTGCGGGCAGGGTCTCGGTGCGCAGTTGCAGCGTGTCCGCTTCGATTTCGTGCTGTGGACGGCGGGCGAAGTACCAGCGGCGCGTCTCGGCCATCGTTGTCTCCCTGGGCGCTCGGTGTAGCGCCGGAGTGTCCGTGCATCGCCGTGCCGTCGGCCCCACCCTTCGGAGTGGGCCGCCGGCCTGCGCGCACCGCGGCGCCAACTTGTGAGCCGACTTCAAGAGTCGATTCCAAGCAAATGATTAAGTGGTCAAAACCCCAATTGTCCGGCGTCGCGTCTGGGGCTAATCTGCAGGCGATGAAAGCCTCCATCTTCAAACCCAAGACGCCGGCTGGCGGACCGGGTCCGCACGGCGCGCTCACCGAGCTGCTGGCGCAGACGCCCGCCGAGGCCGTCGATCGCCTGCGCGCGCTGGCCGACGATCTGCAGATCGCCTATGCGGCCAATACGCTGCGCAGCTGGCGCGCGGACTGGCGCGTGTGGACCGAGTTCTGCGAGCGCCACGGCTACGCCCTGCTGCCGGCCACGCTGCCGGTGCTGCGCGAGTTTCTGGTCGACCGCATCGGCCAGGGCCGCAAGCGCGCGACCATCGAGCACTACCTGGCGACGCTGACGGTGGTGCATCGCCTGGCCGGCCTGCCCTCGCCCATGGATTCGATGGAAGCGCGCCTGATGTGGCGCGGCCTGCGACGCGAACATCTGAGTTCGCGCCAGCGCCAGGCCAAGGGTCTGACCATGGACGACATCGACACCATCGTCGCCACGCTGGACCTCGCCAATCCGCGCGACCTGCGCGACGCCGCGCTGCTGTCGCTGGCCTTCGAGACCATGTTCCGTCGCTCCGAGCTGATCGTGCTGCGCATCGAGGACCTCAGCGTCGAAGACGACGGCTCGGGCCGCATCTTCCTGCCCAGCAGCAAGACCGACCAGGAAGGCGCCGGTTTCCTGCAGTACATCTCGCCCGAGACGCTGGTGCTGGTGCAGGACTGGATCCGCGTCGCGGGGCTGACGCGCGGGCCGATCTTTCGCTCCACGCCGCGCTCCAACAAGGCCGATCGCTACGACACGCCGCTGTCGGATCGCGACGTGGCGCGCCTCTTCAAGCAGCGCGCGCTGCAGGCCGGGCTCGACCCTTCTCGCGTGTCGGGGCACAGCACGCGCGTGGGCGCCGCACAGGACCTGATCGCCGCCAATTTCAGCGGTGCCGAAATCATGCGCCAGGGCCGCTGGAAAACCGAACGCATGGTGATCCGCTACAGCGAGAGCCTCAATGCCGGACGCGGGGCCATGGCGCGGCTCAAGAAGCTCAAGCGGCTCGCGGACCAGATGGACGAATAGCGGCGGCGATCGAGACTTCGATCGTCGTTTCAATCGAAGCGCGGCGGCCGCTTGTCGATGAAGGCCTGCACCGCTTCGGCGTGCTGCGCGGTCTTGTGCGCCAGCGCCTGATAACCCGCCGACAGTTCCAGCAGCGACTCCAGGCGCAGGTGCTCGCCTTCGCGCAGCAGGCGCTTGGTCAGGCGCAGCGTGGGGCCCGGATTGGCGGCGATGCGCCCCGCCAGTTCCTGCGCGGCGCTCAGCAGCTGGTCGGGCTCGACCACCTGGCTCACCAGGCCGCAGGCCAGCGCCTGCCGGGCATCGAGCAGTTCGCCCGTGAAGGCCATCTCGGCGGCTTTTGAACGTCCCACGACGCGTGGCAGCAGCCAGGCCCCGCCGTCGCCCGGGATCAGTCCGAGCTTGATGAAGCTTTCGGCGAACCGGGCCTGCGTCGAGGCGATGCGGATGTCGCACATGCAGGCCAGATCGCAGCCCGCGCCGATGGCCGGGCCGTTGACGGCGGCGATGGTCGGCACTTCGAGCTTGTAGAGCGCCAGCGGCAGGCGCTGGATGCCGGTCCGATATTCGTCGGCGATCGCAATGGGAGGCAACGCAGCGTCCTCGAAACGCTGCATGTCCTTGACGTTGCCGCCGGTGCTGAAGGCCGTGCCGGCACCCGTGACGATCACCGCGCGGATGCTCATGTCGGCCGAGATTTCGGCGCAGGCGGCGACGAATTCCGCCACCGCGCTGTTGCCCGTGAGCGGGTTGCGCGTCTCGGGCTGGTTCATCGTCAGCGTGACGACGGCGCCCTGGCGATCGATCTGGAGAAAGCTCATGCGATGCACTCCTGCCGCTGTCGTCGCGGCGTTTCAGCCGTCGACCTGGGCCAGCAGGTCGGCCGCCGTCGCGGCGGCGGCGCGCTGCGCATCCAAGGGTGGCAGGCGAACCTGCAGGCCGCGCTGGCCGCCGTTGAGATAGACATAGGGTTCGTCCAGCGCGCTGCGCTCGATCGCCGTCGGCAGCCTGCGTCGCTGGCCGAAGGGGCTCACGCCACCGACCTTGTAGCCGCTGATACGCTCGGCGTCGGACACCGGCAGCATGCTGGCACTTTTGCCGCCGAACGCGGCGGCGACCTTCTTCATGCTGAGTTCGCGATCCGACTGCAGGATCACGCAGACGGGCTTGCCGTCGACCTGCGCCATCAGCGTCTTGAGCACGCGGCCCGCCGGCTCGCCGAGCGCTTCGGCGGCCTGCAGGCCGACACGCACGGCGTCGGGGTCGTAGTCGTAGGCAAAGGTCTCGAAAGCGATGCCGAGCTTGTTCAGCGCCAGCGTGGCGGGTGTGGTCTTGGACATGGCGCGATGATGCCGCATTTCGGCGCGCCGCCGGCATGCCGCCGGGTCGAGCGATTCAGGCCGGATCGGGCCGCGCGCTGCGCATGGTCACGAATTCTTCCGCCGTGGTCGGATGGATGCCCAGCGTGTCGTCGAAGACCTGCTTGGTGGCACCGGCCTTGAGCGCCACCGCGAGTCCCTGGATCACTTCACCGGCGTCGGGGCCGATCATGTGGCAGCCCAGCACGCGATCGCTGTCGGCGTCGACGACGAGCTTGAGATACGTGCTTTCGCTCGACGCGGTCAGCGTGAGCTTGAGCGGCTTGAAGCGGCTCTCGAACACGCGAACCGTCCTGCCCTGTTCGCGCGCCTGCTCCTCGCTGAGGCCGACGGTGCCGATGTTGGGCAGGCTGAACACGGCGGTGGGAATCTGCTCGTAGTCGACGGCGCGAAACTGCTCGGGCCGGAACAGCCGCCGCGCCACCGCCATGCCTTCGGCCAGCGCGACGGGCGTCAGCTGCACGCGGCCGATGACGTCGCCGATGGCCAATATCGAGGGCTCGGCGGTCTGGTAGTGCTCGTCCACGGCGATGAAGCCGCGTTCGTCGATCTGCACGCCGGTGTTTTCGAGCCCCAGGCCGTCGAGCAGCGCACGTCGTCCGGTGGCGAACATCACGCAGTCGGTTTCGATGTGGCCGCCATCGACCAGCGTGGCCAGCAGGCTGCCGTCGTCGCGGCGCTCGATGCGCGCGATTTCGCTGTTGAAGCGCAGGTCCAGGCCCTTGATGCGCAGCTGATCGCGCAGGTGCCGGCGCAGACCACCGTCGAAGCCGCGCAGAAACAGGTCGCCGCGATGCAGCTGCGTCACCTGCACGCCCAGGCCGCGAAAGATCGAGGCGAACTCCACCGCGATGTAGCCGCCGCCGGCGACGATCACGCGGCGCGGCAGCGCCGGCAGATGAAACGCATCGTCCGAGCTGATGGCGTGTTCGGCGCCCGCGATGTCGGGCTTGAACGGTGTACACCCGGTGGCGACGAGCACATGCCGAGCGCGCAGGCGTTCGCCGGCGACTTCCACCGTGTGCGCGTCGAGCAGGCGTGCATGGCCTTCGATCACGCGCGCGCCGGCCTGGGTCAGCAGCTGAGCGTAGATGCCGTTGAGGCGTGCGATCTCGCGATTCTTGTTCTCGCGCAGCGTGGTCCAGTCGAAGCCGGGCTCGCCGACGCTCCAGCCGTAGGACGCGGCCTGCGCGAAGTCGTCGGCATACGAGGCGCCGTAGACCAGCATCTTCTTGGGTACGCAGCCGACGTTGACGCAGGTGCCGCCCAGGTAGCGGCTTTCGGCCACGGCCACGCGCGCGCCGAAACCGGCGGCCATGCGCGCGGCGCGCACGCCGCCCGAACCGGCGCCGATGACGAACAGATCGAGGTCGAAGTTCATGCGCGCCTCGCCATGCCGTGCTGCTGAGGCATCGGGGAGCTGTCGTCGAAAACGGGGCGGTTCATCGCGGTATCGGCCCTCCTGGCCTGTCGCGGGCTGAGCCTAGCAGCTGGCGAATGCGCCCGTGGGTGAGCGCCGTGAATCAGACCCCGGGTTCGTGCTGGCGTCGCTTGCGTGCGCCGCGAGCGGCAGGCAGCAGGGCGCTGAAGGCCTCGCTGTCGGCGCGGTCGACCAGCAGCGGCGAGGGCGGCGCCTTGCGCACGCAGTTGCGGCCGCCGGCCTTGGCGGCGTACAGCGCCTCGTCGGCGCCGCAGACCAGCGCGGCCAGGTTGTCACCGTGTTCGGGACAGGCCGCGACGCCGATCGACACCGACAGGCAGGGCGGCGGCAGCGAGGCGTCGCGCACATCGGACAGCACCAACGTACTGACGGCGACGCGGATGCGCTCGGCGAACTGCAAGGCCTCGCTGCAACCGGCGTTCTCGACGATGAGCAGAAATTCCTCGCCGCCGTAGCGGAAGGCCGCATCCTGCGGCCGCGTGGTGTCGCGCAGCAGCGCCGCCACCTTGACCAGCGCCTGGTCGCCGAAGGTGTGGCCGTAGCTGTCGTTGAGCTGCTTGAAGTGGTCGAGGTCCATCATCAGGATGGCGAAGGAGCGGCCGCTGCGACGGAACTCCTTGGCCTGCTTGAGCAGCGATTCGTCGAGATGGCGCCGGTTGTAGAGCCCGGTCAGCGGATCGTGCAGCGCCTGCTGGCGCAGTTCCTCTCGCAGCTTCAGATTGCTCAGCGCCAGGCCGAGCTTGCGTGCCAGCGTGCCCAGCATCACCGAGTCGGGCGAGCTTTCGCCGTCGATATCGCGCCACTCGACCTCGATGAGACCCACCGCCTCGCCCATGGCCAGCACGGGCACGCAGCAATGAGGATCGATCTGCTCGTGCCAGTGCAGGCAGCCCAGCGGATCGTGGGCACCTTCGACGCGATGCTCGGCACAGCGGCGCAGCGCCCAGCAGTCGTCGCGCGCCACGCGCGGGCTGAAGCCGGGTCTGTCGCCCCAGGTCGCAGCGATCTGATAGTCATTGCCGCCGCCCAGATACAGCGCGCCCTTGGACTGCGGGTAGATGCGCGGCATGAACTGGCGCAGCACGGCCGCGATTTCCTGCGGGTTGTTGGAGGCCGTGAGCAGCGCCGTGGCCTCGGTCAGGAGACGCAGCTGCTGGTTGCGGCGCTGAGCCAGATCCACCATCTGCCGCAGCTGCTGGGTGCGCTGGGCGACCTGCGCCTCGAGATTCGCGGTCAGGGCGGTAATGTGTTCGGCGTCGCGCCGACGTTCGCTGATGTCTTCGATGACGGAAATGAAATAAGCGGTCTTGCCGTCGGGCGAACGCTGCTGGCCCACGGTCAGGCCGATCCAGATCACGGCGCCCTGCTTGGTGATGTAGCGCTTCTCGATCTTGTAGTGATCGATCCTGCCGTTCGTCAACTGGCGCATCAGTGCCAGGTCGGCGTCCAGATCATCGGGATGCGTGATGTGCTGGAAATCCAGCGCCACGAGCTCTTCGGCGGTGTAGCCGACGATGGCGCACAGCGCGCGGTTGACGCGCATGAAACGGCCGTCGGTACCGACGATGGCCACGCCCACGGCGGCCATCTCGAACACCGAGCGGAACATGACCTCGCCGCGTTCGAGCGCCAGTCGCGAGGTATCGGCCTGCGCACGCGTCAGATACGCGGCATGGCGCTGCTGCAGCTCGCGGCTCAGCAGCTGGGCCTGATCGGCCAGAATGCCCAGTTCGTCGACGCCGAGCTGGCGCGGCCGGGTGTCGGCGACGCAGAGCGTGCCCACGCGCAGGCCGCCGGGGCCTTCGATCGGCATGCCGGCGTAGAAGCGGATATGCGGCGAGCCGGTGACCAGCGGATCGTCGTGAAAACGCGAATCCCGCCGCGTGTCTTCCACCACCAGCGGTTCGGAACTCAGGATGGCATGGGCACAAAAGGCTACGCGGCGCTCGGTCTGGACCACGTCCAGGCCGATGCGCGACTTGAACCACTGCCGATCGCGGTCGATCAGCGAGACCAGTGCGATCGGCATGCGCAGGGCCCGCGCAACCGTCCGCGTGGCGCAGTCGAAGACGGCTTCCGGCGGCGAATCGAGCAGATCCAGCGCCTGCAGCAGGGCCAGGCGCGCGTCTTCGTCGGGGGTAACGGGAGCTTCGATCATCTATAGCGCCCCATGACGGGTGGCCCTCTTCTAGTACCTGTAATCGTGAGGCAGTTCACAGGATGCCGCTGCACTCGATCCGACGGACGGGCGCCCCGGCCAGCCGGCGTATCGGCTGTCACGGCAGGCGCTTGAGCCTGGCCGGTGAAAATCGCATCTCGACAGCCGCGCCGACCTCCCCCCACACTGCCCCGATCCCGTGACGGCAAGGAACGCCGCGACGCATGGCCTCACCGCCCCCGCAACCGCTGGAGCCGATCCCCGACTGGCGCGAGGACGAAAAACCCTCGATGCCCGGGTCGCCGTCGACGCCACGCCATGCGCCGGCGACGCGGCTGGCCTACGGCCTGGTGTCATTGCTGCTGGGCATCACGGGCGGCCTGGGCACGGCGCTGGTGACGGCTAACCTGCCGGCGATCCAGGGCAACCTCGGGCTCACGCCCACGCAGGGCGCCTGGCTGCCGGCCGTGTATCTGATGGTCAACGTCTCGGCCAACCTGCTGCTGGTCAAGTTCCGCCAGCAGTACGGGCTCAAGCGCTTCGCCGAGATCGGGCTGTCGATCTATGCCGCGCTGACGCTGCTGCACCTGCTGGCGCACACCTACCCGATGGCGCTGTTCGTGCGCGCGGCCAGCGGTTTTACCGGCGCGGCGGTCAGCTCGCTGGCCGTGCTCTACATGATCCAGGCCTTCGGCAAGGCGCGCCTGCCGCAGGGCCTGATCCTGGGTATCGGCATTTCGCAGCTGGCAACGCCGCTGGCCTGGCTGCTGTCGTCGGCCCTGCTCGACCTCGGTGAATGGAACACGCTGTATTTGTTCGATTAATAAGAATATAAATAGGTATTCCGAAATTTTTAAATAAAGATTTGTTATTTGTATAATTTAAATTTGAAAGATGATTCACATATATAACTCCCGAGCTATTTTTATGATAAAAGGGAATTTTACCAAAATG
>JALRLM010000258.1 GCA_023254435.1 Hydrocarboniphaga sp. | reverse complement strand
GAACTGGGCCTCACGCTCAACGACAAGGACGTCGGCTACTGCGACTTCCAGACCGCCATCATCCAGGAGCGCAAGCTGTACTGGGACAGCGTCGCGCCGTTCCTGCCCGGCGTGCTGGGCGGTGAACAGACCGGCACCACGCCGGCGACCGATCCCTTCGTGTTCTGCGCCAGCACGCTCGAAATGCCGGAGTCGAACGATCCGGGCGGTACGCCGACCGACGGCGACGGTGACGGCATCGTCGACGGCCTCGACAACTGCCCGGGCGTCTCCAACGCCGGCCAGGCCGACTCCAACGACGACGGCGTCGGCGACGCCTGCACCAGCGGCCCCAACACCGCGCCGGTGGCGCAGCTGACGGGGCCGGCCACGGCCGCGGTCGGCGCCGCCGCCAGCTTCAGCGGCGCGGCCTCCACCGACGCCGACGGCGATGTGCTGGGCTACGCCTTCGATTTCGGCGATGGCGTCACCTCCGCCGGCAGCGCAGTCACCGCCAGCCACGTCTACGCCAGCGCCGGGGCCTACACCGTCACGCTGACGGTGACCGACGGCAAGGGCGGCAGCAGCAGCGCGACGCAGGCGATCACGGTCACCGAAGGCAGCACGCCGACCTCGCCGATCGACGCCGGCCTCAGCGCCGACCGCAGCAGCGGCGCCACGCCGCTGACGGTCAACTTCGATGCCGGCAGCACCCGCGGTTGCGCAGGCACCTGCACCTACACCTTCGTGTTCGGCGACGGCACGCAGAGCGAATCGCAGTCGGGCAGCAGCATCGCCTACACCTACACCGCCGCCGGCAACTTCCATCCCTACGTCATCGTGGTGGATTCGCAGAACAACGCCGCGGTGTCGGAGAAGCTGGAGATCGTCGCCACCGCCGTGGTCGTGGTCACGCCGGGCAACGAAACCGTCGCCCAGCTCGTGCTCGGCAATGCACGCGGCCCGGCGCCGCTGACGGTCACGTTCGACGGCACGCGCTCGATCGCCGCCGACGGCCGCAACATCGTCAGCTACCGCTTCGACTTCGGCGACGGCTCGGCGCCGGTCACCGGCAGCAACGCCGTGGTCACGCACGTCTACACGCGCCCCGGCACCTTCGAACCGACGCTGACCGTCACCGACAGCGAAGGCGCCACGTCGCAAGCCAAGGCCGCGGCCGAAGTGATCGGCACCTCGTCCGGCAGCAGCAAGGGTGGCGGCTCGATGGCGCTGTTTAGCCTGTTGCCGCTGCTGATGGCGGCGACACTGCGCAAGCGTCGCCGCTCTTAATCGGCAAAGACTCACTCGCCTGCCAGCGCTTTGCGCTGGCAGGCTTTTTTGTGCGCGTCTATCGTGAACATCCGAGAAACCCGTCCGCGAGAGATCACGCCATGTCGATCCGTTTCGATCTGCTGTGGGCGCGCCTGCATCGCGTATCGGTCACGGACAGGTGCCTGTCTTTCGCCGCAGGGCTGGCGTGGCCTCACTGCGGACTCACTGGCCGGATCCGGTGCTCCCTGCGGTCGCGACGATCAACGACGAGTTGCTCGGCACGCTGGCCACTTTCGCCTACGGCGTTTTGCTCGTTCGCTGCCTGGCTCACGCCATCGGCGAGCCGATCTGGCAAACCCGCACGCAGCAGCAGCGCGCACGACACGCTCTGCGGGCCTTGTGGCAGCAGGCTATTCAAGGCGCCGTCTGTCTGGCGGGCGTCGTCATCGGTTGCGGCATCGAATGGTCGATGATGCGAACGCCAGCGGCACTCGCGATCATCGCGGCCGCGCCTCTGGTTGCGGTGGTCCTGCTGTCACCGCCTCTGTACATCGAGCACTTCCGCCGCAGCCGCACGACGATCCTGCGCTATCTGCACTACGCCACGCTCTGCAGCGGCGTTACGGCACTGACGCTCGCCTTCTTCGTCAGCGGACACTTCTGAGCCGGCGCTCCTCAGTCGATGCGCACCGCGTAAAGCCGCAGCGCATTGCCGATCACCGACACGCTGCTGAGGCTCATCGCCAGCGCCGCCAGCATCGGCGTCAGCTGCCAGCCCAGCAGCGGATACAGCGCGCCGGCCGCGACCGGCACGCCCAGGCCGTTGTAGAGCAGCGCAAAGCCCAGGTTCTGGCGCATGTTGCGCACGGTGGCGCGCGACAGCGCGATGGCGCGTTCGATGCCCATCAGATCGCCCTTCACGAGCGTGAGCTGCGCGCTGTGAATGGCC
This sequence comes from Hydrocarboniphaga sp., assembly GCA_023254435.1. Classification (GTDB taxonomy): domain Bacteria; phylum Pseudomonadota; class Gammaproteobacteria; order Nevskiales; family Nevskiaceae; genus Hydrocarboniphaga. The sequence continues at coordinate 2,135 of JALRLM010000258.1, read as the reverse complement.
ACGTCGGTGCCCGTGCCCATGGCGATGCCCACGTTGGCGCTGGCCAGCGCCGGCGCGTCGTTGATGCCGTCGCCGGCCATGGCGACGATGCGATCTTCGCCCTGCAGCCGGCGCACGAGCGCGGCCTTGTCCTGCGGGCTTTGCTGTGAGAGTGCCTGCCCGACGCCGAGTTGATCGGCTACCGCACGCACGGCGTCGGCGCCATCGCCGCTGGCCAGCACGATGCGCAGATCGCGCGCGCGCAGGGCGGACAGCGCCTGCGCGGCCGAGGGCTTGATGGTGTCGGCCACCCACAGCGCACCGCCGAGCTGTCCGTCGACGACGACATAGACCGCACTGGCACCGTCATCGTCACGATGCAACGCGGCGACGTCGGCATCGACGCCCACGGTCGCGAGCATCGCCGCGTTGCCGACGACGACCTCGCTGTGGCCGACATGACCGCGCGCGCCGGCACCGGCCACGGCTGCGAAATCCGGTACCGGCTTGAGCCGCAGATGGCGCGCCTTCGCCTCCGCCACCAGCGCTTTCGCCACCGGATGCTCGCTGCCGCGATCCAGGCTCGCGGCCAGCTGCAGCAGCTCGTTTTCGGAACGCTCGCCCAAGGCCACGCCGCCGCGATACACCGGCGTGCCCTGCGTCAGCGTGCCGGTCTTGTCGGTGACCAGCGTGTCGACGCGACTCAGGGCTTCGATGGCCTCGGCATCGCGAAACAGCAGGCCCAGCGCGGCCGCTCGACCCGAGGCGACCATGATCGACATCGGCGTCGCCAGGCCCAGCGCGCAGGGGCAGGCGACGATCAGCACCGACACCGCCGAGACCAGACCCCGCGATCCGTCGCCCGCCAGCAGGCCCCAGGCCAGCAGCGAGAACACGGCGATGGCGACGACCACGACCACGAAGCGGCCGCTCACCGCATCGGCCAGCTTCTGCATCGGCGCACGCGAACGCTGGGCCTGCACGACGAGCTTCACGATCTGCGACAGCAGCATGTCGTCGCCGACGCGCTCGGCGCGAATCATCAGGCCGCCACTGCCGTTGACGGTGGCCGCGATCACGCGATCGCCGGCCTGCTTGGCGACCGGCATGGGTTCGCCCGAGATCATCGACTCGTCGACATGGCTGCTGCCTTCCAGCACCTTGCCATCCACCGGCACCTGTTCGCCGGGGCGCACGCGCAGACGATCGCCCATCTGCACCTGCACGATCTCCACCTCGTGCTCGCTGCCGTCCAGGTTCACGCGCAGTGCGGTGCGCGGTGCAAGCTTGAGCAGCGCGCGAATCGCCGTCGACGTGCGTGCGCGCGCCTTGAGCTCCAGCATCTGGCCCAGCAGCGTCAGCGACACGATCACCGCCGCCGCCTCGAAGTAGAGCGCCGGAGCGCCGTGCATGGCCTGCGATCCCACCGCCGGAAACAGCAGGGCGACGGCGCTGTAGACGAACGCGGCGCTCACGCCGATGCCGATCAGCGTGAACATGTTGGGATTGCGCGTCGCGATCGACTGCGCGCCACGCAGCAGCAGCGGAGCCCCGGCCCAGCCGACCACGAACAGGCTCAGCGCGAACTCGGTCCAGGATTTCAGCCTCACGTCGAGGCCCAGCGCAGGACCGGACATCGCCAGCACGAACACCGCCAGCGTCGCCGGCAGGCTCCAGACGAAGCGACGACGGAAGTCGATCAGCTCCGGGCTATCGCCCTCGTCCAGCGACGGCATCTCGGGTTCCAGCGCCATGCCGCATTTGGGGCAGCTGCCCGGATGATCCTGGCGCACCTCGGGGTCCATCGGGCAGAGGTAGATCGCACCGGCCACCGCCGCCGGTGCGGCATCCCGTGGCTGCAGATAGCGCTGCGGGTTCTGCGAAAAGCGCGTGCGGCAGGGCTCGCAGCAGAACCAGTAGCGCGTTCCGGCATGATCGAAATGCCGCGGGCTGCCGGTGTCCACGCTCATGCCGCAGACGGGATCGATGGCGGTGGCGCCAGCCGCGGCATTCATGCCGCGTCCTCGCTGAGCGCGAGCACGATCGGGCAGCCGGCCACGGCGCCGTGGCCCGGGCAGGCCTCGACCAGTTGATGCAGGCCGGCGCGGATGCGCTGAAGCTCGCGCAGCTTGTCCTCGACCACGGCGAGCTTGGCC
>JALRLM010000247.1 GCA_023254435.1 Hydrocarboniphaga sp. | reverse complement strand
GTCAGCACGTTGAACTTCTTGAACTTGCCGGTGACGCCGGGCTTTTCCGGAGCCATGAAGACGTTGGCGAACACATAGACGGTGCCCTGCTGCGTGTGCGAGCGCTCCTGCGGTTCCAGCTCCATGCACCAGTTGTTGGTGGGGCAGTAGGCGACGCCGGGTTCGTTCGGATCGAGCGAGCAGGGCTGCTGGTCCTTGCCGCCCATGGCAGACGGGCAGGCCTGCACGTTGTTTTCGAGACCGAAGGGCGAGTGCTCCTTGACCTTGACCGGGCGGCCGGTCTTCATGTTGATCTTTTCGGCCCAGTTGGCGGTCACGAACTTGTGTGCGCGCAGCAGCGTGCCGTCGGTACGATCGAGCACGTAGGCGAAGCCGTTGCGGTCGAAGTGCACGAGGACCTTGCGCTTCTTGCCGTCGACGGTCCAGTCCGCGAGCATGTTCTCGTTGATGCCGTCGTAGTCCCATTGATCGAACGGCGTCATCTGGTAGGCCCACACGGCTTCGCCGGTGTCGACCTTGCGGGCAAAGATGGTCATCGACCACTTGTTGTCCTGCTTGCCGTTGTTGCATTCCTCGTGAGTCTTGAACGAGCAGCGATAGAACGGGCTCCACAGGCCGGGGTTGCCGGTCGAGTGATAGACCAGCTTGAGCTCGGGGTCGTAGCTGTAGAAACCCCAGCTGGTGCCGCCACCACGCTGCCATTCGTCACCCGGATAGCTCTTGATCGAGGCATCGGTGGTGCCGTAGTGCGGATTGGCCTTGTTGGTGGCCTTGGTGATGCAGATGTCCTTGTCGGTGCCCGTGGAATGGCACTCCCAGGACTTCTTGCCGTCCTTGAGGTTGTAGGCGGTAAAGCGTCCGCGGGCCGCGAATTCGTTGCCGCCGAAGCCGATCAGCACCTTGTCTTCCGCAATGATCGGCGCCGGCGTGATGGTTTCGCCCTTGTCCGGATGGGCGTGCTTGACCACCCACACTTCCTTGCCGGTCTTGGCGTCGAGTGCGATCAGAAAGCCGTCGAGGGTGCCGAACACCACCTTGCCATCGGCATAAGCCAGACCGCGGTTGACGGTGTCGCAGCAGGCGCGCGGCACGGCCGATTCGTCACGATCCGATTCCTTGTTGTACTTCCAGATCGCCTTGGGATTGTCGGGATCGGTCAGGTCCAGAGCCTGCACGATGTTGGGCCAGCCGCTGACCATGTACATCATCGGCTTGCCACCATCGGTGATGACCAGGGGCTGGCCTTCGTGTCCGCGCAGCGTGCCGCTGGACTGCGACCACACCATCTGCAGGCGACTCACGTTCTCCGTGTTGATGTCGGACAGCTTGCTGTGCCGGGTCGATGACAGGTCGCCGCCCGGTGATCCCCATTGCGCCGGATCCTGCTGCCGTTTGATGACCTCGGGATTGCCGACCGCGTTGCCACAGGCCGCTCCCAAGACGATGGCGGCACAGACCAGCCTGAATCTCTGGACATTCATGTGCTACTCCTCAGTTTCGCGTGTGTAGTTTTGTCGCGGCGCCACACCGGGCCTGGAGAGCTCGGTGCGGGCCGAGTGGCCACCTTTATTTCCGCTTCCTGCAGATGGCTTGGCGTTAAGAGGAGCAGTGCCCGTGCCAGCCTTTCGGCCGACTGTAAATAGTGTTCAATCAACCAGTTGAGGGCGGCCGTCAGTGTGTCCTGCCGGGCTGCCGGGTGTGCGCGGGTCGATGACGCAACGCCGGGTGTGTCGCATGTGACCCACTCAGGCGGCGGTGGGTCGTATTGGCGCGGCGCAACAAAAAAGGCCGCGATCCTGCGATCGCGGCCTTGCCTGCAAGCTGTCGCCGCTCAGCTTTTGACTTCGCTGATCTGGATCAGAGGCTGCACGTTGGTGTAGTTGGGAATGTCGGCCATGATCTCTGGCGCATGGGGCCCGAAGTTGCCCTGGAAGGCATCGACCGACTCGAAATACAGATGGCACATGGCCACGTAGGTCGGCAGCGTGCCGGGAGCGCCGCCGGCCATGCCGAGTTCGGAGTCGAGCTTCTTGAGCGCCGGGCCCACCTTGGACTTCACCATCGGCAGATGCTTGCCGAAGTAATAATCGGCATCGAATCGCGTGCTGCCACCGCCCGGATACATCACGGTCACCTTAATCATCGACTGCTCTCCTCGTGGGTCTGAACGACCGGGTTCTTATGTGTGCCGTGCACCGCGTTGCGGTGTGGGGTCGGCCTCACTCTTTTTTTACGGTAACGTCTTGAGCCCGGCGGTACAACAGAAAAAATCCCGGCCTGCATCAGCCGGGATCGCATGCCCTGTGACAGAGGCAGCGGCGCATCAGCTGCGGTCGTCCAGGCGCCGTCGCAACTCGGCGATCCTGCCGCGATAGTCGCCCTGGCCGAAGATCGCCGACCCGGCGACGAAGGTGTCGGCTCCCGCCGCGGCGATGCGGCCGATGTTGTCGGCCTTCACGCCGCCATCGACCTCGAGCCGGATCGACTGGCCGGTCTCGCGCTGATGACGATCGATCATCGCGCGCGCCGCGCGCAGCTTGCCCAGCGTGGACTCGATGAAGGACTGACCGCCAAAACCCGGGTTCACCGACATCAACAGCACCAGGTCGAGCTTGTCGAGCAGATGCTCCAGCCATTGCAGCGACGTCGCCGGATTGAACACGAGTCCGGCCTTGCAGCCCTGGTCGCGGATCAGCTGCAGGCTGCGGTCGACATGCTTCGACGCTTCGGGATGAAACGAGATCAAGCCCGCGCCGGCCTTGGCGAACATCGGGATCAGCGCGTCGACCGGCTCCACCATCAGGTGCACGTCGATCATCGCCTCGCCCGCGTAGG
>JALRLM010000202.1 GCA_023254435.1 Hydrocarboniphaga sp. | reverse complement strand
TGACCGTGCGCGATCGGCGCGCGGACGGTGGCGGCATCGCCGGCAGCGACGTCGACATCACGGTCAGCGACGCGGCCGGGCCGTTTCGCCTGCGCTCACCCAACGACGCCGCCAAGCTCGCGAGTGCATCGAACCTGGTCGTGAGCTGGGACGTCGCCGGCACCGACGCGCCGCCGGTATCCTGTTCCCGCGTCGACATCGCACTCGTCGGCGACGACGGTCGCCGCCTGATCGCCGATCTGGCGCGCGCCACACCCAACGACGGCGAGCAGGGAATCGACCTGCCGACAGTACAGAGCACGATGCCCGCGCGCATCCGCATCGATTGCAGCGACAACATCTTCTTCGATCTCTCCGACACCGACCTGCAGCTACTGTCGCCACCGAGTCCGCAGCCGCAGGCGGCACTGCTGGCCGACAGCACGCAGGGCTCTTCTCTGACCGTGAATTTCGACGCCTCGGGTTCGCAGGCCTCGATCGACAGCAGCGGCATTTCGCTTTATGTCTTCGACTTCGGTGACGGCAGCCCGCCACTGAGCCAGAGCGACGCGACGGCCACGCACGAGTACGCGAGCGCGGGCACTTACACCGCGAGCGTCAAGGTGCAGGACAGCAGCGGCCAGCAGAACGCCGCGAGCGTGACGGTGCAGGCTGCGGGCGAGCGCAACGCCGCCAGCAGCGCCAGCGACGATGCCGGTGGCGCATTCGATGCGCGCGGGCTGCTCGCACTGCTGTGCATGTCGCTGATCGGGTCGTGGCTCAAGTCGCGTTCAACGATGCAACGCAAGACCTGAAACCTTTGCCCGGCGCGAAGCTCGCAAGACGGCGGAAGCAGTCGTTCAAGAATTCGCCGGGCATGCCGATATCGTCCGGTTGAGCACCGCACGACCGGATCGTTGTCGCCGTGTTTCTGCATCGAAACTGCGCGATGGCAGACAGCCTTACAAGAACGGTGCCCGAGTGATGCCGGATCGTTGTGCGGCGGCTTTCGTCCGATGACCGGACATCGATCGGAAGTACCGATTCCATTCATCGAATCATCGAGGTGAGCACTGGAACGACGGCCACGATTGGCCGATGAATGGACTGCGCAATGCGCCTGCTCTTGCCGCTGTTGATCTCAAGCATCAACACGGAAGGACACGGACATGCAGCACTCATCTTGGCGACGGATCGCAGCTTCCGCACTCACGGTCTTCATGATGTCGCCCTTTGCAGCGCAAGCCGCCTTGTGGACCGACATCGAAGCGGACAGCGTCACCGCCAAGTCGGCTGACGCAGCGTCCGCCACGCCTCGCGGCCGCATGCTGCGAGCCGACCTCGAACAGCTGCGCATGCAGATGGCGGCTGCCGTCGACGACGGCATCGCCAAGTCCGCCGCGAGCTTCAGCGTGCCGATGCCCGATGGCAGCACGCGCGAATTTCGCCTGCAGGCGTCCGACGTCATGGCACCGGAACTCGCGGCGCGTTATCCCGAGATCGCCACCTACACCGGCACCGCCGTCGACGATGCGCGCGTGGTCGGTCACTTCGACGTCGGCCCGCGCGGCTTTCATGGCGTGGTGCATGGCCTGCAGCAGACCGTCTACGTCGATCCGGGCGAGCAGGACACCTACCGCGCCTACTTTCGCAAGGACATGGTCGTCGGCGAACGCGGCGCCGAGAGCACCGCCGATTCCGCCGCCGCGCGCGAAGTGCTCGATGCCGTGTCGGTCGATTCCAAGGCCGCGAGCCTCGCGGGCGACCTGCGCACCTATCGTCTCGCGCTGGCGACCACGGGCGAATACGCGCGCTACATCGATTCGTCGGGCAACAAGTCGGTGATCCTCGCCGAGCTCGTCAACGTAGTGAACCGCGTCAACAGCGTCTACGAACGCGACCTGGGCATTCACCTGCAGCTGATCGCGCAGGAGGATGCGCTGATCTTCACCAATGCCGCGCTCGATCCCTACGACAACAGTAACGGCTCGTCGATGATGAGCGTCAACACCGGCGCCATCAATCTGCTCGTAGGCGCCGGCGCCTACGACATCGGCCACGTCGTCAGCACCGGCGGCGGCGGTCTGGCGACCATCGGCGTGGCCTGCAACAGCGGCCTCAAGGCCGCCGGCGTCACCGGCCTGGCCGAGCCCAAGGGCGATGCCTTCTACATCGACTACGTGGCGCACGAGCTGGGACATCAGTTCGGCGCCACGCACACTTTCAACAGTGACGAAGGCCAGTGCGGCAACGGCAATCGCTACGCGGCCACGGCCTACGAGCCCGGCAGCGGCAGCACCATCATGAGCTACGCCGGCATCTGCCGCAGCGACAACCTGGCCGCGCATAGCGACGATTACTTCCACGCCGCGAGCTTCGAGCAGATCGTCGCCTACACGCGACGCGGCGGCGGTGCGAGCTGCGCGGCGGTGGCCTCGACCGGCAATCGCGCACCCAGCGTGAGCGTCGGCGCCGGCGGCTTCACGATTCCGGCCAGCACGCCCTTCGAACTCACCGGCAGCGCCAACGACGCCGACGGCGATGCGATGAGCTATCGCTGGGAACAGATGGATCTCGGCGATTCCGGCAGCACGGGCCCGCTGTTCCGCTCGTTCGAGCCCACCGCCTCGCCGACGCGCAGCTTTCCTCGCCTCGAGGACGTGCTCAGCGGCGACCAGACCAAGGGCGAGAGCCTGCCCGCCAGCACGCGCACGCTCAGGTTCCGCTTCACCGCGCACGACAATCGAGTCGCTCCCGACGCCGCCGGCGTTTCGAGCGCCGACCTGTCGTTCAACGTCAGTGACCGCGCCGGTCCGTTCCGCCTGCTGTCGCCCAATGGCGGCGGCGCCGTCTCCAACACCGCGCCGCTGCCGGTGCGCTGGGATGTCGCCGGCACCGACCTGGCGCCGGTGTCCTGCGCCAGCGTCGATATCGGGCTGTCCACCGACGACGGCCGCAGCTTCACGCTGATCGCGCAGGGCACGCCCAACGACGGCAGCGAGGACGTGACGCTGCCCCAGCTCTCCAGCAGCAGCGCACGCATCAAGATCAAGTGCCACGACAACGTGTTCTTCGACATTTCCGACAAGAAATTCGGCATTTCGACGACGGCCCAGAGCGCGTCTTCCGAAGGCTCGGGCGGTGGCGGTGGTGCGATGGGCCTGCCGGGCCTGCTGGTGCTGGCGGCAGTGGCCGCACTGCGCCGCCGCTCGTCGGCGATACCAAGCAAAGCGGCGTGAGCGAACTGGTAAACTTCGGCCTGAATCCACGCTGACTCTCGCGGCCTGACCTCGGGAGTCGCCGCCGCGGCCTGCACCCGCGGCGACCACGCCGACCTAGCGAGCTGCTCTCTTGCTCAAACGCGATTTTCTCAGGACCTGCCTGGCACTGGCCGCCCTGCCCGCCGCCGGTTGCGTCAGCCGCTCCCAGTCCCTGGCACTGCCCGACGAGGCACCCAGCGCGCAAGACGCCAAGACGCTGTGGTCGCGCATGTTCCGGCGGCTGCCCCCCGAGCTGTCGGTGCTCACGGCCGACCCGCGCTATCGCGTGCAGATCGTCTATGCGCCCCTGCGCCACGACGACGACGGACAGCTGCATGTCGAAGACGTGTTCACCTGGCAGCTCGACAACGAACACTGGTTCCCGGCGATGAGCCTGGTCAAGCTGCCGATGGCGCTGCTGGTGGCGGAAACACTCTCGGCCTACCACGTCGGCTTCGACTCGCGCCTGGAACTCGACCGGCGCCCCGTCAATGGCGAATGGCCCGACGGCGAACCCGATCGCGAACTGGTGGCACGCAGCCTGCGACGCATGCTCGTAGCCAGCGACAACGCGCCGTTCAACCGCTTTTACGATTTCATCGGCCCCGAGGCGCTCAACTCGCGGCTCGCCGCCATGGGTTACGCCAACGCGCGCATCATTTCGCGCCTGGGCGTGGAACCGGGCCGCGACCAGCGCAGCACCGTCTCGGGCTCGCTGCTGTCGGGCAGCGGACGCCCCGTCCTGCGCTGGCCGGCGCGCACCTCGCCGGTGCTGACCGTGGGACTGGAACACACCACGCTGGGCACGGCCTGGGTCGACGCCAAGGGCCATCAGCAAAACACGCCGATGGATTTCGCCGGCGCCAACTACCTGCCGCTGCAGGATGCCTTCGACATGCTGCGGGCGCTGCTCTACCCGGAGCAGACGCCGCCGCGCCGGCGCTGGGCGATCAACGCCTCGCTGCGCGCACAGCTGATCGAAATGCTCGGTCTCACGCCGCGCGAATCCATCGATCCGCAGTTCCCGGCCGCGCAGTTTCCCGACAGCGGCAACGCCTACTTCGTCACCGGCGACTCGGGCACGCGCGAACGCGCGCCCAAGCTCACGCTGACGGGCAAGAACGGCATGGCCTACGGCTACGTGGGCGACGTGCGCTACCTGCACGACAGCGAGGCGCGCGCGCAATGCCTGCTGGCGGCGGTGATCTACTGCAATGCCGACGGCGTCATCAACGACGACCAGTACGAGGTCGAAAGCATCGGCATTCCATTTCTGGCCGCGTTGGGCCGCGCGGCGCTCGCGGTGTCGCGCGAGCTCTGATCCGCTCGCGCGATGACGAGCCTCGTCGCGCGAAACATCCCGCAACACATCGTCAACAAAGCGTCACGATCGGCTTTCTAGACTCGTGGCCGCGACAGCGCCATCGGATGGCGCCCGCCGCTCCACAACATCAGTCAGGGAAGACGATCATGCCTGCGTTCAAGACGCTGAGGCTCGCGGCCACCGCGAGCCTGTTTCTCGCTTTGCTGTGCGCCTGCGGAGGCGATAACGACAACGACGACGGCGGCGAAGATACCGCCGCGACGACGCCCCTGCCCGCCATCGTCGTTGTCGGCCATCGCGGTGCTTCGGCGTACCGGCCCGAGCACACGCTGGCGGCCTACGAGCTGGCCATCGAATACGGCGCCGACATCATCGAACCCGATCTGGTACCCACGCGCGATGGCGAACTCGTGGCCCGCCACGAGAACGAAATCTCGGGCACCACCGACGTCGCCGAGCATCCCGAATTCGCCGACCGCCGCACCACCAAGACCATCGACGGCACGTCGCTGACGGGCTGGTTCACCGAAGACTTCACGCTGGCCGAACTGCGCACACTGCGCGCCATCGAGCGCATCCCGGGCGTGCGCCCCGACAACACGCGCTACAACGGCCTGTATCCGGTGCCGACGCTGCAGGAGGTCATCGATCTGGCCAGGCGCGCCACCGAACAGACCGGCCGCACCATCGCGCTGTACATCGAGACCAAGCATCCCACCTACTTCCAGAGCATCGGCCTGCCGCTGGAACCACGCCTGCTCGAACTCATGAACGCCAACGGCTACACGAGCGCCGATTCACCGGCCTTCCTGCAGTCGTTCGAGACCGCCAATCTCAAGGCCATGCGGCCGCTGACGTCGCTGCGCCTGGTGCAGCTCATGAGCGCGCCGCCCGCGCGGCCCTACGATTTCGTCGCCGCCGGCGATGCGCGCGGCTACGCCGATCTGATCACGCCGGCGGGCCTGGCCGAAGTCGCGAGCTACGCGCAGGGCATCGGCCCGGAGAAGAGCATGGTGATTCCGCGCAACGCCGACGCCACGCTGGCCGAACCGACGGCGCTCGTGGCCAACGCGCACGCGGCGAACCTGATCGTGCATCCCTACACCTTCCGCCCCGAGAACAACTTCCTGCCGGCGGATTTCCGCTCCAACAGCGATCCGGCCGCGCGTGGCGACGCCTACGGCGAGATCCTGCGTTTTCTGCAGGCCGGAGTGGACGGCGTGTTCAGCGACGATCCCTTCGTCGCGCGCGCGGCCGTGGACGCCTACACCGCCGAATAGCGCGGCGCGCCACCGGCACCGCAACGAAGAACGGCGCTCAGGCGCCGTTCTTCGTTGCGGACGCCAAGGCCGGCAGCGGAATCGCGGGCGGCGTCGCGGGCGGCGGCAAGGGCGGATCGACCTGCGGAGGCGGCGGTTTGGGCGGCGGCGGCGGATCGAGCTGCGGCGGCTCGATGGTCACGAGCGAAGCAGGTCGGGTGAGGCGGACGCCAGGGGGCTGCGATCCCGACATGCGGATGACTCGATGGGCGTGGACTCACGCGCCGCTATGACAGCACGAGCGGCAGCGCCGGTCCAGGGTCTAAACTGATCGACGCCCCCAACCGTTCCAGCATGTCCGACTCCATTCCCACACTCGCCATCGTCGGCGGCGGCCCGGCCGGCCTCATGGCCGCCGAAGCCGCGCGCGCGCAGGGCATCGCCGTGGATCTCTACGAGCGCATGGGGTCGGTGGGCCGCAAGTTCCTGCTCGCCGGCAAGGGCGGGCTCAACCTCACGCATTCGGAAGAGCGCCCGGCTTTCGACGCGCGCTACTACGGGCGCGGCAATGAGGTCGGCCGCTGGCTCGACGGCTTCGACGCCGAGGCACTGCGCGGCTGGGCGCGCGGCCTGGGCGTTGAGACCGTCGTCGGCAGCTCGGGCCGCGTGTTTCCTGCCGACTTCAAGGCCGCGCCGCTGCTGCGCGGCTGGGTGCGGCGGCTGCGCGCGCAGGGTGTGCGCTTCCACGTCGAACACGAATGCCTCGGCCTGCGTGCCGAGCATGGCGGCTACGCGCTGAGCCTGCGCACGCCCGATGGCGAGCGCACGGCGCGCGCCGATGCCGTCTTGCTCGCCCTCGGCGGTGCCAGCTGGCCCGAGCTGGGCTCGGACGGACGCTGGACCGGCTGGTTGCACGGCCTGCTGCCCATCGCGCCGCTGCAGCCCGCCAACTGCGGTTTCGAGCTGAGCTGGACGCCGCACTTCGCCTCGCGTTTCGCCGGCGCTCCGCTCAAGCCCGTGATCGCGCGCTACACCGATGCGCAGGGTCGGGAGCATGCGCAGCAGGGTGAGCTCATGGTCACCGCGCAGGGACTGGAAGGCGGCCTGCTCTACGCATTGTCGGCCGTCCTGCGCGACACACTCGCGACGCAGGGCGCGGTCGTGCTGAACCTCGATCTGGCCCCGCAGCGCGACGAAGCCGAACTGCGGCGCGCGATATCGCTGTGGCGCGGCAAGCGCTCGCTGAGCGAGCACCTGCGCCGTTCCGCGCATCTCGACGCGCTGCGCGTCGGCCTGCTCTACGAAGTGCTGGGCAAGGACGGCCTGGGCGACGCCGCGCGCACGGCCGCGACGATCAAGAACCTGCGCCTGAACCTGCTGCGTCCGCGGCCGATCGCCGAAGCCATCAGCAGCGCGGGCGGCGTGCGCATCGAAGCGCTCGACGAGCAGCTCATGGCGCCGCAGTCGCCCGGACTGTTCTGCGCCGGCGAAATGCTCGACTGGGAAGCGCCCACGGGCGGCTATCTGCTCACCGCCTGCTTCGCCAGCGGCCATCGCGCCGGGCTGGCCGCCGCGCGCTGGCTGCACGGCCGGAGCTGAGTCAGCAGCCGGCTTCGTACTTCCAATTGCGGCGCTTGCCCTCGGCCAGCCATTCCACGGCCTGGGCGATGCGCCGGGCGCGCGTCTCGGCACGCTTGGCCTCGTTGATCCAGTCGATGTACTCGCGGCGCTGACCGGGCGGAAACGCCTCGAACGTCGCCCGGGCGGCCGCGTTGCACGCCAGCGCCTCGCTCAGATCGCCGGGCAGTTCGGCAGCCGGCTTGGGATGCTTGAGCGGACGCGGCTTTTTGACCCCGGCGTCGATCAGCTCCACGGCCTTTGCGATCAGCTCGCCGAGCGTCGCCGCGTCGGGCAGGTCGGCCACCGACGCCAGGCGCCCGAACTGGCCCATGGCCTGGCGGTGCTGCGGCATCTGGCCGGTGACCAGCTCGCCCTTCCAGAAGCCGAAGGCCACGTGCGCCTTGAACGCCGCCATGTTGCAGACGATTTCGCCGCCATGGACGAAATGCGGCATCGACCACTTGAGGGTTTCTTCGACGTCCGGGCAATGCGCATGCACAGCCGCGCGCAGATGCTCGAGGATGGGCTGCGCAAAAGGCGCAGCCCGGGCGATGTAGGCGTCGATGCGAGGGTCGCGTGACATGACGGCATCATCGCGCCCGCACGGCGCGGGCTTCAAGCCTGCGCTGGCCTACGGCGCGAGGTCGCGCCGGCGCAGCAGCACGATCACTTCGTAGTGCTCGGTATGCGGAAACATGTCGAGTACGCGCGCCTGCGTCGGCTCAAAAGCCGGCATCGCCTGCAGGTCGCGCGCCAGCGATTCGGCATTGCAGCTCGAATAGATGAGCCACTGCGTGCTCGAGGCATCGATCAGCGCAGCGAGTTCGGTGCCGATGCCGCGACGCGGCGGATTCACCACGACCAGCTCGGGCCAGCGCGGCGCGGCGCGCGCAAAGGCCATGGCGTCGCCGGCCTCGAAGCGCAGGCGCTTGAATCCGGCTTCGTCGCCGCTGCGCTGCGCGCTGACGATGGCCTCGGCGCTGAGTTCGATGCCGGTGACATCGCGCCAGATGCTGGCGCCATGCAGCGCAAAGCCGCCGACGCCGCAATACAGGTCCCACAGGCCGGACGGCTCGATCTCGTCGATCCACTCGCGCGCCTGTCGATACAGGGCCTCGGCGATCGGCGTATTGGTCTGGAAGAAGCTCTGCGGCCGCAGATGCAGGTTCAGATCGTTGACGGCCATGCGCAGTTCGCCGCGCTCGGTCAGCACGATCTCGTGCTCGCCTTCGAGCACGGCCTTGTGCTCGGGCTGCAGGTTGACCGAGACCACCACCAACCTCGGCAGGCGCTTGAGCAGTTGCGGCAGCTGCGCGCGTATTGCCGGCAACAGGGCGTCCGAACGCATCACCAGGCGCAGCATCAGTTCGCCGTCCGGGGATTCGGTGACCAGCAGATACTTGAGTTCGCCACGACGCTGCTCGACGTTGTACGGCGTCAACCCGGCATCGCGGATGAAATCGGCCATGGCGCCGAAGCTGGATTGCAGCGAAGACGGATACAGGCCGCAGTCGCGCAGGTCCACGCCGCGGCCGTCGGCGCCCAGAATGCCCAGCACGGGTCGTTGCGCGCTGCCGCTGACCACCATCTTGGCCTTGTTGCGAAAACCGCTTTCGACGCTGTCGATCGGGCTCAGCCACTCGATGTCGGGCCAGGCCGCGAGCAGCTCGCGGCAACGACGCTGCTTGGCGTCGAGTTGATCGGCATAGGGAACGCGCAGCTCGGTACACGAGCGGCAGCGGCGGGCATGGAAGTGGGGGCAGTACACGCGCGCATTCTACGCGCGGCGACGCCGCCACATACGGGACTGCAGCGTCCGGCGCGCGTGGCGCCGGTACGGCGATGGATCAGGCCTCCTGCTGGCCCAGCAGCTGGGTGCGGCGCAGGGCGACGAATTCCACCACGCCCAGCAGCACGACGGCGCCGAGCGTCACGGGACGGGACACGCTGATCTTGCGGACGATACGGGTCATGGTGGTTTCTCCTCGCAAAGCCCGCGATGGGCTTGGGTCGATTGCGAATGGGCAGGCTAGTGCCGCCAGATGACAGCCTGATGGCGCCGGCGTGACAGCGCGGCCGGCGACGGCGTCAACACACTGCAATGGGCGCCGATTACTTTGAGCGGTTTGGAACCGGAGCCCAGCCCGCCGATGACCGTCCCCCTGCCCAGCCTGCAGCGCCCCACACCCGAACTCGACGAGATCGAACGCCTGATCGAAGCGGGCCGTCCGCACCTGGAGGCGCGCGTGCTGTGCGAGGTCAAGGCCGGCAAGCGCCTGCTGCCCGTGCATGCGATCACGCTGGGCAATCCCGCGCCCGAGGTACCGGCCGTGGGCTTCTTCGGCGGCGTGCATGGCCTGGAGCGCATCGGCGCCGAAGTGGTGATCGCCTATCTGGGCAGCCTGGTGTCGCGGCTGTCATGGGACACGCTGCTGATCCAGCAACTGCAGCATCTGCGCCTGGTGTTCATGCCGCTGGTGAATCCAGGCGGCCTGGCGCTGGGCACACGCGCCAATCCGCGCGGCGTGGACCTGATGCGCAACGCGCCGGTCGACGCCACCGATCCGGTGCCGTTCATGGTCGGCGGCCAGCGCGTCAGCGCCGGCCTGCCCTGGTATCGCGGCGCCGCCGGCGGCGACATGGAGGCCGAAAGCGCCGCGCTGTGCGCGCTCGTGCAGCAGGAGCTGCTGGGCCGACCATTTTCGCTGGCCATCGACTGTCACT
>JALRLM010000148.1 GCA_023254435.1 Hydrocarboniphaga sp. | reverse complement strand
GTAGCTGCCCCATACGCCGCTGGCGCTCTGCAGGCGATGCAGATCGTCATAGGTGGCGGTCAGATCGTCGACGTCGTTGACCTGATCGTCGATGCCGGTCAGGTCGCCGGCATGGGTGTAGCTGTACTGGTAGACCTGCTTGGCGGCGCCCCCGTCGACCGTGCTCTGAATCCAGGGCCTCTGACGACTGTCGAGTTGCAGACTGTAGGAAAGACCATTGCCCAGGCTGTAGGCGCTGGGCGTGCCGTTGGGGTGGTAGTCGATGACGCTCGCAACCGTGCCGATCTGCTCGGGACGGCCCCAGGCATCCGGGGAGTAGTGGATGGTGCGGGTCGGCGTGATCAGTGACGACACATGACCAAGAGCGTTGTACTGCGGGTTGAGCACGAAGCTGCGGCCGTCCAGCGTCGCCGTTTCGGTTTCGAGCAGGTCGCGGTTGTTATAGGTGTAAGCCCAGCTCGCCGTGGCATTGACGACGGACGTGATGCTGCCGTTCTTGTTGTAGCCGTAGCTGACGTCTTCGCTGGTGCCGGGATAGTCGTCCGATGTCTTGCGGTTCAGCTTGTCGTAGTTGAAGACCGTGGCGCTTCCGGGCTGCGAGCCGCAGGTCGTGGCCGACTGCCCCTTGGCTTCCCAGCGCAGGCGATTGGATGCGTCGTACCCCATCAGGGTGCTGCCGGATTCGGGATCGAAGCGACGGCAGAGGCGCTGATGGATGTCGTAGTCGAAGTGACGCGCCTGGCTGACGCTGCCACCGCTCCACGTACCCGACTGCGTGATCGAATTGATCTTGCCGAAGACGTCACGCGCAATCACCGTGAGCTGGCTCAGCGGGGCTTCGATACGAATCGCGCCCTGACTGGCCGGCGCGTCGTAGCCACGAAAGAACAGCGTCGTCGTGCGGTTGTCGGCATCGGTGATGCTGACGCGGTTCTGCGATTGATAGGCCCGGGTTTCGAGCGTCGTGCCGCCCGTCGTGGCCTTGCTGCTGACACGATCCAGAGCGTCGTAGACGGTGTTGATGCCCGCCGTCTCGTTCGAGTTCGTCGAAGGATAAGCCTTGAAGACGGTATTGCCCTGGAAATCGAAGCCCAGCCGCGAGAACCACAGCTTGCCCGAGGTGGTGTCGGAATCGCGCGTGAGCACGGGGCGCCACAGGGCATCGAAGTAGATGTCTTTCTTCTGGCGGCCCAGCGTGACGGTCTGCCGCCAATGCCCCGCCGGCAAGCCGAATTCCGTGGCCGCGACCGGCGTGAAGCTCAGCTGCAGGTTGGTCCAGGTGGGGCCGCCGGTGGGAAACGTGACCTGCGTGATCCGCCCCATCCCGTCGTAGGTGTACCCCGTGGTGTTGCCTTCGCGATCGGTGACCGAGCTCAGCCAGCCGTTGCCATCGACCACCGCCGATTCGGCAATGGCCTGCCCGCCGATGGATGGATACGTCACGGTTTGCGGAATGCCGCGATGCCAGTTGGTGGCCGTGATCGTGCTGCAGGCCGGATCGGAGGTGCTGACCTCCAGACAGGCCGGCGAGGACACCGTGGCGATGGTGCCGTTGGTGTTGTAGGTGCGGCTCTCCTGCAGCTTGGTGAAGGCGTAGAACTGCACGGGCAGCGCCATCGAGTTGTAGATCGTCGATGATTCGACCAGATTGGCTGGCGCGGTATTGGTGCTCGACGCGATCTGCCCCATCACCCAGAGCGACGTATTGTCGCTATAGACCGTGGCATCGGATCGGCTGTCGCCGAAGGAGTTGCTGCGGGTGACGGCGGTTTCGCGGATCAGGCTGTCGAAACTGGTGACGCTCTTGGTGTAGGTGTCGCCGTCCTGGGCAATGACGGCCGTCAGCTGCGGGCGTGGATACTCGTCGACGAAACCGGCGCCGCGCGTTTGCGGGCTGGTGCCGATCTTGGGCGAGAAGTCTGGTGCTGTCGTGGCGTAGTGATAGGTGTTGGTGGCCGTGCGCAGAATCTGCGAGGCACTGGCGCCGTCTTCGCGCTTGAGCAGCTTGCCTTCGTTGTAGCGGTAGCTGTTGCCGAAGGTGAAACGCTCCCAGCGTCCGTCGGGCCTGGTGATCGTCGCGGTGCGACTGCCCGCGCAGCTGTCGGACGTACAGATCGGATCCAGGCAGGTGGTGGTCTGGCAGATCGGCTGCGTCTGGCCGGCTGGATACACCCAGCTGGAGCCGCCCGAGTAGGTGTAGTTCCACAGCCCGCCCGTCGGCAGGCCAGGGCCCGTAATCTGCTTGCTCTTGAGCGCCAGGTTGGCCCAGCGATAGGGGATGACGAGATAGTCGTCGTTGGTGTTGTTGCCGGGCGTGCCGGTGGGCTGCCAGTTCACGCAGAAGGCGGGCACGTTGGTACGCCCCAGCTGGCGCCCGGAGACCACGAAGGTGGCCGTCGCACCGCCTGGATGCGTGATGCTGCCGCTGTAGTCGCCCGACAGGATCGTGCTGAACGACCAGCAGTTGCGGTTGTCGCCCGTCGAGGTGTCGATGATGGCATCGGCCAGCGAGGCCAGATTGATCGTCCAGCTGCTGCTGTCGGGCAGCGTGACCTGCGTCAGATGCCCGTTGCTGTACTGATACGTCCAGATGCGACTGCCGTAGGTCACCGTCGAGACATAGCCGCTGCCGTTGTACTGCAGCGTGATCGTGCGATTGTCGCTCGACTGAATCTGGGTCAGGCGAACCGGCTGGGTCGAGGTGTTGCTGTAGCTGTAGGTGACCCAGTTGCCGAAGCGATCTTCCACGCGCGTGGCGTACAGCACGTTCTTGCGACGCGGCACGGTGATCGAGGCGGGTGACGAGAAGTTGTCGACATCGACATACTCGGGCTCGAAGTACTGGGCCATGTGATTGAACCAGTACTTGGTGCCGTCCTTGCTGATCGCAAAGAAGCCTTCGCCGCTGCCGTTGTTGATCGTCGACAGGCAGCTGTAGTAGGTGTCGTCCTTGGTCAGCCAGGTGTACGAGCCGCTGGCGGGCTTGGGGCGGGGCACGTCCGCGACGAGCATTTCACCGCCGCCACTGGGCAGGCTGGCGTGATTGCCGCTCCAGTACTTGTCGGCATCGATGCGATTGCTGACCGTCGGCGGCGTGGGCTGTGAACAACGGGTGTTGTGCCAGGTGGTGGAGAACACGCCGCTGACATTGGGGATATTGATATCCCAATCGGCGAAGGCGGCGTCGTGCACGCCGTACTCATCGCGATCGTCGATCGCCAGCGTGCGGGCGATGGCGACAGGCAAGGCATTGTTGCCGGGAATCGAGACGTCGGTTGCCGAGAACGACAGCGCGCCGGTGTACAGATCGACCTTGTCACCGAAGGCTTCTTCGGCTTTCAGCGGCGCGATGGTTCGCCACTTCTCGACCAGACGCTGGTATTCCTCCCAGGGAAGCTTGGCTTGTGCCGGCAGCATCCACGCGAGCAGACCGAACCACAGCAGCACTCGCACGCCAGCCCCCAGCCGGCGCGACAGCATCTTCGTCATGAGTTCCCCGAAACCCGTTCGGCCCATCACGAGTCGCGCGATGGATAGCCGGTATGTGGGATCAATCGTCAGCGGAGGCGCCATGTCGGCGCGTGAGGGACTTCACTCAATGCGCGGCTGTCATCACCCAGTGAGGTGATGGTATGTGATCTGATGCACAGATCGTTGTGCTTGCGCTCGCGCATTGGGCGCTCATCCGGTGCACGCTTGCCGGTAACAGGCGTCCTAATCCTGGCGGCTCAAAACCTGGACAAGGTATCGAGAGGATGACGAAAGGCAGGCGAGTTCAGTTACTACAGTATTTCGCTGGAATGACGGTTGCCGCGGGGCTGTTGTTCTTCATGGCGGCCGCGCTGACCGAATCGTTCCGGCGTCTTGTCTTGGTCATGAATGACCGGGAAATCGCCAAGACATTCGCGGACTGGGGGCTCTTCATCGCACTGGCAGTGCCTACCGGATGCTTATGGGCCTGCGTCTGGCTGCTTTT
>JALRLM010000099.1 GCA_023254435.1 Hydrocarboniphaga sp. | reverse complement strand
CCCGCGAGTACCACCCCGACCGCAACAAGGCCAAGGGCGCCGAAGACACCTTCAAGCGCGTCAGCGAGGCCTACGAGGTGCTGTCGGATGCCGACAAGCGCCGCTCCTACGACGCCATGGGCGCCAACTGGAAGGGCGGCCCACCACCGCCGGGCTGGCAGAACGGCTTCCGCTCCAGCACGCGCGGTCGCCGTGGCGGCGCCGAGAGCGCGGGCTTCTCCGACCTGTTCTCGTCGCTGTTCGGCGGCGCGGCGGGCGGTGCCGGCATGGGCGGCTTCACGCCGGGCGGCGGCTTCGACGACGACCACGCGCATAGCGCCCCGCGCGCCGAGCGCACCAAGTTCGCGATCACGCTCGAGGATTCGTACAACGGCGGCTCGCGCCAGGTCTCGCTGACCAACGGCCGCACGCTCAACGTGCAGATTCCCAAGGGCATCACCGCCGGCCAGACCATCCGCCTCGCCGGCCAGGGGCCCAACGGCAGCGACCTGCTGCTCGAGATCGAATTCGCCACGCATCCGCACTTCAAGGTCGATGGCCGCGACGTCAGCGTCACGGTCGCCATCGCGCCCTGGGAGGCCGCGCTGGGCGCCAAGGTCGACGTGCCGACGCTGGGCGGCCCGGTGGAGCTGAACCTGCCAGCCGGCAGCGCCAGCGGCCGCAAGCTGCGCCTCAAGGGCCGCGGCCTGCCCGGCAGCACGCCGGGAGACGGCTTCGTCACGCTGCAGGTGCAGGTGCCGCTGGCCAACAGCGAGGCCGACAAGGCGTTTTACCGCGACATGGCCAGACGCTTCGAGGACTTCAAGCCGCGCTGAGGCTACGCCGGGCCGAAAAGCGAAATCGTTTCTGCGGCACTCGCTTGAGGCGAGCCGCAACGGACCGAGGCGAAAGCAAAAGCGGCAGGGCGCGACCCACCTTGCTTCCGCCCCGGCAGCCGTCGCCGAAAGCGCCGCCGCTCAGATCGGCGGCCGCCGCCCCACCCAGGGCTGCGCCTGCTCCAGCTGCGCCGCGAGCTGGAACAGGCGATCCTCGCGCCCAAATGGCGCGATGAACTGCGAGCCGATCGGCAAGCCCTGTGAATCCCAGTGCAGCGGCACCGACATCGACGGCGTTCCGGTGAGATTCGACAGCTGCGTGAACGGCACGTGCTTGAGGCTTTCGATCGCCATCTGCTCGACCAGATCGCCATGCGTGAGCAGGCCGCCCAGGCCCAGGCTCAGCAGCGGGCCCAGCACCACGCGCTGCCAGGGCGGCAGCGGATCGTGGCCGACCGGCTGCGGCGGCTGCGCCATGGTCGGCGTCAGGTAGAGGTCGTAGCGGCTGAAGAACTCGCCGAGCGCACGGGCAAAGACGTTCCACTGCCGGCGCTTGTGCACGTATTCGCCGGCGGACAGGCTGCGGCCCAGGGCCGCAAGCACGCGGGTTTCGAGCTCGAATTCGGAATAGCGCGCGCCCGTGCGCTGGCGGATCTCGCGCACCGTGGCCGCGGTCTGCCCGAAGTACATGGCCAGATAGGCACGCGCCAGTGCCATGCCGTCGATCGGCGGCTCGGCCGGCACCACCTCGTGGCCCAGCGAGGCCAGCAGCTGAGCGGTCTGCTCGGTGGCCGCAGCGATTTCGGCATGCACGGGCTGGTTGATCGGCGAGCGCGTGGTGTAGGCGATGCGCAGCCTGCGCGGAGCGCGGCGGATGGCTTCGGCATAGGGCTGCGTGGGCGCCGCGATGACGAAGGGGGCACCGCTGTCGGCGCCGTGCAGGGCATCGAGCATCAGCGCGCTGTCGCGCACGCTGCGCGTGATCACGTGGTTGCTCGATGCGCCGTCCCAGACCTCGCCGGTCTCCGGTCCCGAGGGCACGCGCCCGCGTGAGGGCCGCAGGCCGAACAGTCCGCAGCAGGCCGCCGGGATGCGGATCGAGCCGCCGCCGTCGGAGCCGTGCGCCACAGGAACGAGGCCCGCCGCGACCGCGGCCGCCGCACCGCCGGAGGATCCGCCCGCCATGCGGGT
>JALRLM010000023.1 GCA_023254435.1 Hydrocarboniphaga sp. | reverse complement strand
GGATCACCTGCGACACCACACCGAAAGCGGGGATGGCGATGATGTATACCTCGGGGTGCCCGAAGAACCAGAAAATGTGCTGGTAAAGAACGGGGTCGCCGCCGCCGGCCGCATTGAAGAAATGCGTGCCGAAGTGACGGTCGGTCAGCGTCATCGTGACTGCACCGGCCAGCACCGGCATCACCGCAACCAGCAGGTAGGCGGTAATCAGCCAGGTCCAGCAGAACAGCGGCATCTTGAGCAGGGTCATGCCCGGCGCGCGCATGTTCAGGATGGTCACCGCGACGTTGATGGCGCCCGTGATGGAGCTGATGCCCAGCAAGTGCACGGCGAAGATCAGGAAGGGAAAGCCCTCGCCCATCTGCAGCACCAGCGGCGGATACATGGTCCAGCCGCCCGCCGGGCCGCCCGAGGGCAGGAACAGCGTCGACAGCATCAGCGCGAAGCCGAAGGGCAGGATCCAGAAGCCCCAGTTGTTGATGCGCGGCAGGGCCAGGTCGGAGCAGCCGATCTGCATCGGCACCATCCAGTTGGCCAGACCCGTGAAGGCCGGCATCACGCCGCCGAAGATCATCACCAGCGCGTGCAGCGTGGTCATCGAGTTGAAGAACTCGGGCCGCACGAACTGCATGCCGGGCATGAACAGCTCGGCGCGGATCACCAGCGACATCAGGCCGCCGATGAAGAACATGATGAACGCGAACACCAGATACAGCGTGCCCAGGTCCTTGTGGTTGGTGGTCTTGATCCAGCGCATGATCCCCTTCTCGGGGCCATGGTGCGCGTGATCGTCGTGGTGGGCGTGGTCGGTGTGGGCCATGGTCTGCTCCAGAACTCGCTACGTCTGCTGCACTGATAGTCGTTTGATGAGGCGCTTATTTGCCGCGCTGCGCGGCAACGTCGGCAGCCTGCACAGCCTCGCCCTTGTTACCCCAGGACGTGTGGACGAAGGTCGCCACGGCGGCGATGTCGTCGTCCGACAGCTGCGCGAAGGGCGGCATCATGTTCTTGCCCTTGAGGATCTGCGTGATCACGGCATCCTTGGGGCCATTGACCATCTTGCTGCCGGCCAGCGCCGGGAAGGTCGGCGGCGCGCCCGTACCGGCCGGCTGATGGCAGGCGGCGCAATTGGCCATGTAGACCTTCTGGCCGGCCGCGGACAGCTCGTCCTTGCTCTTGCCGCCGGCGGCGGCAGGCGCGGCAGCCGGAGCTTCGGCAGCGGCGACTTCGGTCTCGGCCGGAGCCGCAGCGGCAGGCTCTGCTGCAGCAGCCGGGGCGGCGTCGCTGGCGGTGGTCGGTTCGACAGCGGCCACTTCGGTGCCGCCCTGCTTCTTCGATGCGAGCCAGGTCTTGTACTCGTCCTCGGGCAGCGCCTTGACGACGATGGGCATGAAGCCGTGGTCGCGGCCACAGAGTTCGGCGCAGACGCCGCGATAGGTGCCGGGCTGGTCGATGCGGGTCCAGATCTCGTTGACGTAGCCCGGGATCGCGTCCTTCTTGACCGCGAGCTCGGAAACCCACCAGGCGTGGATGACGTCGTTGGAGGTGATCAGGAAGCGGATCTTCTTGCCCACCGGCAGCACCAGCGGATTGTCCACATCGACCAGGTAGTTGGGCACCGTGTTGACGTCGACGCCGGAGCCGAGCTGGCGCGCGGCATTGGATTCGGCGGCCAGGGTGGAGAAGAACGAAACTTCTTCACCGAGATAGTCGTACTGCCACTTCCACTGGTAACCCGTGACCTTGATGGTGATGTCCGAGTTGCGCGTGTCATCCATCTTGACCAGCGTCGCCGCGGCCGGAATCGCCATGGCGATCAGGATCACGAACGGGATCGCGGTCCAGATGATTTCGACCGTGGTCGACTCGTGGAAGTCGGCGGGCTTGGGGTGGCGCGACTTACGGTGCGCGAACACCGAATAGAACATGACGCCGAACACCACCACGGCGATGGCGACGCAAACCCAGAAGATGACCATGTGGAGGTGGTGCACCTCGCGGCTGATCTCGGTCACACCGACGGGCAGATTCCACTTGGCCCCGGTGTACGCGAGCGCCGTGCCGCTGGCGAGGAGTGCTCCCAAGAACGCGACCGCGCGCGCCCAACCCGGCATCTTCAGCATGCGTCTATTCTCCAAAAGGCTTCCCAGCGGACCGTCCGGTCCCCTCGGTGGCACACATCCGGCCCCTCGCCGGCTTATCGGACAACACCTGTTTTAGGCGGGCAGCCAAGGCTGCGCGCTCATCTTCTGTCAAACACCGGCCAATTTCGACCCACTGTCCCGAGCAACCCAGCCGCAGCTGGCTGGGATCGTGGCGGTTGATTCCCGCTTCGACCGACACCCTGACCCAGGCTCTTGGAAACTCCGAGCGGGAGTCGATGCTGGCGTTGCCAGCCCGTCCCGCCTGCCCGATCTCCACCAGTACCCGGTCCTCGTCGACGCTGATCACCTCGCGATACCGATTACGGCGCAGGCTGACCCAGACCGCTGCCGTGACCGCCACGATCTCCGCGCCCGCGAACGGCAGTACGGGCCAGAAACCGAACCACGCACAGACCGACGCCACCAGCAGAGCCAAAGCGCTCAGCGAACCCAGGAACCATAACGCACCGCGCACGTCGAGCGAAGCGTTCGGCCCGATGACGATGCGCGTGATCGGCATGGCACGAGTCGTTTAGTCGCGAGGGGACCGTGCGAGCACGGAACCTTGTCGAGCCGGTCGATTGTAGAGGATGCCCCCGAGACGGCGCAAAACTTTCACTATCGACCAAAGTCTCGTAGCAGAGCCGATGACACCGAGCCGAGCAAACTCTCGCCAAGCTGCGCCGGCGCGCGCGCGGCTTCGGGCATGCGCCCGAGCAAGGGAACGCCGATGCGGCTCTCGATGCTGGTCAGATTCTGCTCGAGCCGGTCCTGTCGTGGCGGCAGCTCGTTGGCGACCCAGCCGATCAAGCGCAGGCCGCGCGCGCGGATCGCATCGGCCGAAAGCAGCGCATGGCTGATGCCGCCCAGGCGCATACCCACCACGAGCAGCACGCCCCAGCCGCGCGAGGCGACCCAGTCCGCGAAGTCGACGCGCTCGTTCAAGGGCACGCGCCAGCCGCCCGCGCCCTCGACCAGCAGCCAGTCATGGCGCGAGGCCAGCGCATCGGCGGCGGCATCGAGCACGGCGGTATCGACCTGCGCCCCAGCCTCGGCCGCCGCGATGTGCGGCGCCAGCGGCGGCTCGAAGCAATAAGGATTGATGGCCTCGTAAGGCTCGTCGCAGCCCGATGCCTCGATCAGCGCCAGGGCGTCCTCGTTGCGCAGACGACCGGCGTCATCGCGCTCGGCTCCGCTGGCCACGGGCTTGTAGCCGCAGGCGCGCCAGCCACGCGCGCGCGCGGCGCGCAGCAGCGCGGTGCTGACGTGGGTCTTGCCGACACCGGTGTCGGTGCCGGTGACGAACAGCGTCGGCCGCTTCAAGCGGCGACGGCCGGCGACGACGCGCCGAGCAGTTCGCGCAGGGCGTCGAGCAGGCCGTCGATCTGCGCGAACTCGTGCGCCGCCGACAAGGTGATGCGCAGGCGCGCGGTGCCGCGCGGCACCGTCGGCGGGCGGATCGCCGCCACCCAGTAGCCGCGCTCCATGAGGCCACGCGACAGGGCCAGCGCGCGATCCTCGTCGCCGACGATCACCGGCTGGATCGGCGTCGCCACGCCGCGTTCGGCAATCGGCAGGCCGCGTTCGCGCGCGCCGTCGATGAAGCGCGCCATATTGGCGATGAGCCGTGCACGGTGCTCGGGTTCGCCGCGCAGGATGCGCAGCGACTCGCGCGCCGCGGCGGCCAGCGCCGGCGGCGGCGCCGTGGAGAACACCCAGGAGCGCGCGCGCTGAATCAGGTATTCGATCAGGGTTTCGGAGCCGGCGACGATGCCGCCCGCGCTGCCCAGCGACTTGCCCAGCGTCACCACGTGCACATCGGGCCTCACGCCGAGCATGTCCGGCGTGCCGCGACCGCCGACGCCCAGCACGCCGAAGCCGTGCGCGTCGTCCACCATCAGCGCGGCACCGCTGGCCTGCGTCAGCGCGGCCAGCGCCGGCAGATCGGCAATGTCGCCATCCATGCTGAACAGACCGTCGGTGATCAGCATCGCGTCGCGACCCTGCGCGGCAGCCTGGGCCAGCGCCTGCGCATAAGCCTCGACGTTCGCATGCGGCACGCGCAGGTATTCCGCGCCGCTGGCACGCGCGCCGTCGATCAGCGAGGCGTGATTGAGTTCGTCGGCCACCACCACGTCGCCACGGCCCAGCAGCGCCTTGATCACGCCGACGTTGGTGGTGAATCCAGTCGAGAACAGCAGCGCACGCGGACAGCCCAGAAAATCGGCGATCTCGTCTTCGAGCGCACGATGCTCGACGTTGTGCCCGCTGATCAGCGCCGAGCCCGTGCTGCCGACACCGCTGACGGCGAAGGCGCGCCGCGCCGCCTCGATGACGCGCGCGTCGGTGGCCAGGCCCAGGTAATCGTTGGCGCAGAAGTTCAGCACCGGCCGGCCATCGACGATCATGCGCACCGCATGGCCGCCGGTGACCGCGCGACGCACGCGATACAGCGAGCGCTCGCGCAGCGAATCGAGCTGCGCCTGCAGGCGCCGGTCCAGCGCGGAGCCCAGGCCCGGCGGCGTGTCGATGACGCCCACGTCAGACGTGCGCGTGATCGCAGTCGTGTCCGTGATGGTGGCCGCAGCCTTCGGCCGACGCCGAATGGCGGTGGCAGTCCTCGGCGTTGCCGACCGCGACTTCTGTGGTCACCTTGCCTTCGATCTGCATGCCCAGCTTGGCGATCAGCGCGCGATCCTTGGCGTTCTGCGGGTTCTCGGTGGTCAGCAGCTTGTCGCCGTAGAAGATCGAGTTGGCGCCGGCCATGAAGCACATGGCCTGTGTTTCGTCGCTCATGGCCTGGCGGCCGGCCGACAGACGCACCGAGGACTTGGGCATCAGCACGCGGGCCACCGCGATCACGCGCACGAAATCGAGGCCCTGCACGGGCTCCTGCCTGCCGATGGCCAGCGGCGTGCCGTCGACCTGCACCAGATCGTTGATCGGCACCGACTCCGGATGCACGTCCATGGTGGCGAGCTGGCGCAGCAGTTCGGCACGATCGGCGGTCTGCTCGCCCATGCCGACGATGCCGCCACTGCACACCTTGACGCCCGCCGCACGCACATTGGCGAGCGTATCGAGGCGATCTTCATAGGTGCGCGTGCTGATGATCTTGCCGTAGAACTCGGGCGAGGTATCGAGATTGTGGTTGTAGTAATCCAGGCCGGCGTCGGCCAGGCGCCGCGCCTGGTGCGGCTTGAGCATGCCCAGCGTCACGCAGGTCTCCATACCCAGGGCCTTCACTTCGCTGACCATGGCCTCGACCTTGTCGAGATCGCGGTCCTTGGGGCTGCGCCAGGCCGCGCCCATGCAGAAGCGGGTCGCGCCCTGGGCCCTGGCGGCCTGCGCAGCCTCCACGACCTCGGCCAGCGGCATCAGCTTGCTGGCCTCGACGCCGGTTTCGAAATGGGCCGATTGCGGGCAGTA
>JALRLM010000066.1 GCA_023254435.1 Hydrocarboniphaga sp. | reverse complement strand
CGGCAGCGGCCGGCCCATCGACCCGGGCTTGAGCGTTTGCCCAGGCGTGTTGCCGATCTGCGCGGTGGTTTCGGTCTGGCCGTAGCCGTCGCGAATGCTCAGCTTCCACGCGCGACGCACGCGCTCGATGATCTCGGGATTCAGCGGCTCGCCGGCGCCGATCAGCTCGCGCAGCGCAACCGGATACGCGGCCAGATCGTGCTGCACCAGCATGCGCCACACCGTCGGCGGCGCGCACAGCGAGCTGACCTGGCAGCGCACCAGCACGTCGAGCACCGCGCCGGCGTCGAAGCGCCTGTAGTTGTAGATGAAGATGGTGGCGCCGGCCGACCAGGGCGCGAAGAAACAGCTCCACGCATGCTTGGCCCAGCCCGGCGAGCTGATGTTGTAGTGCAGATCGCCGGGCCGCAGACCGATCCAGTACATCGTCGACAGATGGCCGACCGGATAGCTCATGTGCGTGTGCATGACCAGCTTGGGCTTGGACGTGGTGCCCGAGGTGAAATACAGCAGCACGGGATCGTCGGCGCCCGTCGGCGCGTCGGGGACGAACTCGGTGGCCTCGTCGTAGGCCTGCTCGTAAGTGAGCCAGCCCTCGCGCGCGCCATCGACGCTGATGCCGGTGTAACGACCCGCGAAAGGCGCGAACTTGTCGGTATCGCCGGCGCCGGTCACGACATGTCGCGCTCCACCACGATCGAGCCGGTCTTCGAGATCAGGGCCCGACAACAGCAGCGTGGCTGGAATCATCACCGCGCCGAGCTTCATCACCGCCAGCATGGTCTCCCACAGCGCAACGTGATTGGGCAGCATGATCAGCACGCGATCGCCGCGCCTCACGCCCGCCTTGCGCAGAAAGTGGGCGACCTGGTTCGAGCGCGCCGACATCTGCGCCCACGACAGCTTGGCCTCGCGTCCGTCCTCCTCGACGATCCACAGCGCCGGCGCCTCGTTGCCGCGCGCCTGCACGTCGAAGTAGTCGAGTGCCCAGTTGAACTGCGTCAGCTCGGGCCAGCGAAAATCACGGAACGCCGTGGCGTAGTCGTCGCGGTGCGCGAGCAGAAAATCGCGAGCCTGCAGAAAGTGGTCGAGTCCGTTCATTGCGGTTGATCCTTGGTTGCCGGATGCGTCTCGCGGGTCTGGGTACTGTCAACGACGTCCGAGTGCCGTGAGGGTCACGCTCTACCCAAGGATGCCGTAAGGCCCGCCTTTCTCCAGCGCCTTCCGATATGCCGGCCGTGCCTGTATGCGGTCGACGAAGGCCTTGATGCGCGGGCGGTCGCCGGCGGCTCGGGCGCTGGCGGCTTCGAGGACGAAGCTCATCTGGATGTCGGCGCCGGTCAGTTCGCTGCCGGCGAACCATTCGCTCTTGCCGAGTTCGCTTTCGATGTAGTCCAGGTGCAGCTTGAGCTGCGGCGAGGTGAAGGCCTGGTCGAGTGCGCCGATCACGGCGCGGGCCAGCGGGCGGATCAGGGCAGGGGCGCGCCTGGGCACCTGCGAGGTGACCAGCTTCATGACCAGCAGCGGCATGGCCGAGCCTTCGGCGTAGTGCAGCCAGTAGCGGTAGCGCTGAAATTCCGGCGTGCCGGGCGCGGGCAGCAGGCGGCCATTGCCGTGGCGTTCCAGCAGGGTTTCGATGATGGCGCCCGATTCGGCCAGTACGTCGCCGCCGTCGGTCACCAGCGGCGATTTTCCGAGCGGGTGGATGGCCTTGAGCTCGGGTGGCGCGAGCATGGTCTTGGCATTGCGCTCGTAGCGCTTGATCTCGTAGGGCAGGCCCAGCTCTTCGAGCAGCCACAGGATGCGCTGCGAGCGCGAGTTGTTGAGATGATGGACCGTCAGCATGCGCGTTCTCCTCGATGTGATGTCGTTGTCCTGATGTCGCGCCCGCCTGGGCATCGCCGCATGCGCCATCGTGCGCGCGGCATCGGGTATGCCTCAGGTGCCGTCGCGATCGTCCGCGGTCATGCCGCGCCGCACGGGCGCATGACGGCTCAGCTCGCGGCTTTCTTCCTTGTTGGCGACGGCCTGGTGTATCTGTTCCAGGTTTTCGTACAGCACGTCGGCCACGAAGCGATCGGCACGCGGGTCGTCGAGCAGGTCGTTGGTCACGCGCAGGCTGGCGTCGACGGCGGCTTCCATGATGTCGTCGTAGAACGGAATGCGGCGGAAGCGGCTGGTGG
>JALRLM010000516.1 GCA_023254435.1 Hydrocarboniphaga sp. | reverse complement strand
CTGGAGCGCGATGCCAAGGGCCAGCCGATCGCCGCGAAGCACGCGGTGGACGGCGAGCCCGTGACCATCGGCGGCATCGAGAAGATGTCCAAGTCCAAGAACAACGGAGTCGATCCGCAAGCCATGATCGACGCCTACGGTGCCGACACCGTGCGCCTGTATTCGATGTTCGCGGCGCCGCCCGATTACTCGCTGGACTGGAAGGAAGAAGGCGTCGAGGGCATGGCGCGCTTCCTGCGCCGCCTGTGGCGCGCCGTGCATCAGCATGTGCAGCTCGGTGCGGTGCCGGCGCTCGACAAGTCGGCACTCAGCGATGCGCAGAAAGACCTGCGCCGCGCGCTGCACGAGACCATCGCCAAGGTCGGTGACGATTTTGGCCGCCGCCGCACCTTCAACACCGCCATCGCCGCCATCATGGAACTGCTCAACACCGTGAGCCGCTTCAATGACGACAGCGCGCAATCGCGCGCCGTTCTGCAGGAGGTGTGGGAGAGCGTCACGCTGATGCTGAGCCCGGTGGTGCCACATGTCGCGCATGCACTGTGGCAGTCGCTGCGTGGCAGCGACGCGCTGCTCGATCAGCGCTGGCCGATGGCCGATGCCGACGCCATGGTGCGCGATCAGATCACGCTGGTGGTGCAGGTCAATGGCAAGCTGCGTGGCAAGATCGATGTCGCGGCCGATGCAGGCAAGGACGCCATCATCGCCGCCGCGCTGGCCGACGAAGCGGTGCAGCGTTTCATCGCCGATCAGCCGATCAAGAAACAGATCGTGGTGCCGGGCAAGCTGGTCAATCTGGTGATCTGAGTGAACGAATTCCTGGCGCGCGCGCGGGCATTGAAGAGAGCGGTGGTTCTGCGGCGCTGGCCGCAGGCCACGTCGACGGCTGTCGCGCTACTGCTTGCGGCCTGCGGCTTCCATCCCGCCGGTTCGCGCCCGTTGCCGCCGGAACTCAATCGCGTCTACATCGACGTGGTCGTTCCGTATCGGGTTTCGGAGCCGCCGGTCGAGGCCTCGCTGCGTACGCGACTGCTGCGCCAGGGTGCCAAGATCACCAAGGAGGCGGCCAGCGCGCAGTCCGTCATCAAGCTCACCCATCTCAAGGAAGGCCGCCAAGTGTTGTCGGTCGGCCCCGACGGCAAGGCGCTGGAGTTTCGTCTCGTCACCACCGTCGATTACGAAGTGCACAGCGGCACCGAGGTGCTGGTGCCCTCTGGCAATCTGCGCGTGACGCGCGACTACTCGTTCAACGAAGAGCAGATCCTCGCCAAGGAAGCCGAAGAGGCGCGCCTGCGCGAGTACATCCAGGACCAGCTGGCCGAACTGCTGCTGCTGCGGGTCGAGACGGTGCTGTCGCGCCGAGCGCAAACCGTCGTGCCCGATGCGCAGCCGGCGCAGGTCGTGCCTTCCGAGCCGCAAGGCGAAGTGCCGCCGCCCTGATGCTGTCTCTTTCGCGGGCGATCTTCAGCTGAGGCTCAGCTGGCATCGGCAGCGTTACGAGTTTGTGTATTGATTTGTTTCTAAGCGCGGCCCACCGAGCTTGTTTGTGGGTTAATAGCGCCTCACTTGTGCCATGCCAATCGAAAGGATTTTTGCTCATGCAAAGGATTGCGCCCTTGCTGTTCCTGTTTCCCGTTGCCGCTCAGGCCGCACCGTGGTGGGGCGAAGCCTCGCTCGGTGTGCTGACCACCTCGGGCAATAGCGAGACGCGATCCATCAACGGCAAATTCACGCTCGACTATCAGAAGGATGCGGTGCGCAATTCCTTTCTGAGCCAGGCGGTGAATGCGGCCGACGACGGAGAAACCACGGGCGAGCGCTATCTGGTCACCGACAAGATCGACTTCACCTTCTACGAGCGCAACTATGCGTTTCTGGCCGGCGAATTCGAAAAGGACATGTTCGGCGGTATTCGCCAGCGTACCTCGGAGACTGCGGGTCTCGGTCGCCACATCCTGTCCGGGCCGACGCACGTCTTCGACGTCGAACTCGGTGCCGGTGCCCGTCAGCAGACCGCGCAGGACACGCGCGAGAAAGACTCGGACTTCATCGGCCGCTTCGGCGCCGACTACCGATGGAAGCTGTCGGATACGAGCGGATTCCGCCAGAAGATCAAGGTGGAATCGGGTGCCTCGAACACCTTCACCGAATCGATGACCGAGCTCAAGCTCTATGTGATCGGCAACATGTTCGCATCGCTGACCTTTACGGTGCAGAACAACAGTGACGTCAGTGAAGGCCTCAAGAAGACCGATTCGACCACGGCCGTCAACTTCAGTTATGCGTTCGGCAAGAAACCTGCGTAGCATCGGCTGAAGATCGCCGGGACCCGACATGAGCTTCTACAAGCATCACGTGTTCTTCTGCACCAACAAGCGCGCACCCGGCGAGCGGCGCTCATGCGGGATGCATGGTGCGGACGAGGCGCGCGATCATGCCAAGAAGCGCATCAAGGAGCTCAAGCTTGCGCGTCCGGGCTCGGTGCGCATCAACAATGCCGGTTGCATGGAGCGCTGCGAGCTGGGGCCTTGCATGGTGATCTACCCGCAAGGCACTTGGTATGGCTATCAGAGCGCGGGTGACGTCGACGAAATCATCGACCGGCACATCGTCGGTGGCGAGATCGTCGAGCGTCTCAAACTCAGATGATCCGCGAAGTGCTGCGCATGGGCGATGCGCGCCTGCTGCGCATATCGCGCCCGGTGGAGGCCTTCGATACGCCGGAGCTGCGCGAGCTCGTGAGCGACATGTTCGACACCATGCGCTCGCTCAACGGTGCAGGCCTGGCGGCGCCGCAGATCGGGGTCGATCTGAGAGTGGTGATCTTCGGGTTCGCATCCAATCCGCGCTATCCGAATGCCGAAGCGGTGCCCGAAACCATTCTGATCAACCCCGTCATCGAGCCGCTCGACGATGACATCGAAGAAGGCTGGGAAGGCTGCCTGTCGGTGCCCGGTTTTCGTGGTGTGGTGCCACGTCACAAGCGGCTGCGCTACAGCGGATTCGATCTGCAGGGCCAGATCATCGATCGTCGTGTCGCCGACTTCCACGCACGCGTCGTGCAGCACGAATGCGATCATCTCGACGGCATTCTGTATCCGATGAGAGTGCGCGATTTTTCACGCTTCGGCTTTACCGACGTGCTGTTCCCGGGACAGGTCGTCGACGACGATTGACTCGCTGAACCTGCGACGACGCATCGCGTCGCAAGCGCTCGTCTTCAGAGTATCGGCGCGCGGATACGCAGCACTTCGCCTGCGTCGGGAACGACGGAAGTCGGCGTGCTTTCGATTGGCGTATCGTCAAGCAGCAGCGATTCGTCGGCTTGCACGGCCTGCAAGGGGGGCGTCCCGCTATCGGTCAGCCAGACCAGCATGTCGTAGTACGTGCGCACGTTGCTGACGTATTCCATGGCCTGACGACCGCGCGCGTAACCATGCTCGGTCTTGCGGAACCACTTGGGCTGGCCGAGCAGAGGCAGCGTGTTGCGCACATCGAGCCAGCGCGTCGCGTCCCCGCCCAGATCGCCGGTCAGCTTGCGCGCGTCGATCAGGTGGGCCATGCCCATGTTGTAGGCGGCCAGCGCGAGCCAGGTGCGGTCGGGTTCCTTGATGTCCTGCGGCAGCTTGGCAATGATCGCACTGATGTAGCGCGCACCGCCCGAAATACTCTGCAAGGGATCTTCGCGATCGTCGATCTTCAGATGCAGCGCGGTCTGCATGGTCAGCTGCATGATGCCGCGCACGCCCGTGGGGCTCACGGCCGCCGAGTCCCAGTGCGACTCCTGATACGCGATGGCGGCCAGCAGTCGCCAATCGAGTCCCGACTTGCGCGCCGCGACCTCGAACGATTTGCGATAGCGCGGCAGGCGCGTCTGCACGTGCGTGGCCAAGGCGACCGCACCCAGATGGTCGACGGCGTCGATATGGCCGAAATGCTTGTCCTGCAGGCGTGCCAGCTCGGGCTGCCCCTCGCGGCTGATGTAGTCGGAGGCGACGCGGCTCAGGCTGTCATCGTGGCTCTTGGGGAAGGCCCAGGCCAGGTTCTGCGATTCCGCTGCGGCAAAAGCGACGCGCAGCTTGGGGTAGTAGCGCTGGTTGATCGCAACCAGGTCGGAACCCGCCAGCGTGTAGTCCAGATTGCCGTCGGCGACCTGCTCGAGCAGATCCTCGGCATCACTGTCGACGGTTTCTTCCCACTTGAGCGTGGGATGCAGGATCTGCGCGTCGGTGAGCCATTCGGCGTTGGCGCTCTGGCTCGGCACCACGAGGCGGCCGGACAGGTCGGCCCAGCTATCGGGCTTGGCCTGGCCCATGCGGTAGACCACCTGGGGAATCACGCTGCGCACGGGCGCGGAAAACCGCACCACGGCCTCGCGCTGCGGCGTCACGGCCAGATTGGCAGCCGCCATATCCACCTTGCCCGTGCGCGCGAGTTCCAGCGCGGCGGGAGCGGACGGGGCGACCTCGATCTGCAATTCGACACCCAGGCGCTTCGCAAAACGGCTGACGAGGTCATATTCGAACCCGGTGGGACCGTCGGGCCCGACGAAGTAGCTCGTCGGGCTATTGACGGTCGCAACCCGCAAAACCCCGGTCTGGCGCACCTTGTCGAGTGCGCTGACGGAGGGAGTGCAGGTCGTCAGTGAGCAGGCTGCGGTGGCGCTGAGCATCAGTGCCATCGACAGTCCACCCCATTTGCGAAGAGCAGTGGGCTTCACTGCGGCATTCATCTACAATGCGAGCCTTATCGCTTTCGGCCGCACACCCTATCACAAGCTTTCGTTCATCTTGCATGACAGAAAGCTTGGATTCAGCTTGCGGGCGGGGTTCCCGTGACTGGGGTCTCGTTCGAAATCCGGGTTTCCGGCAGGCGGTTCGGATCGTTGTCTGACAGAAATTTGTCAACTGTCTAAACGATTTGCGGTATAGTATGCAGCTCTGCGGAGAGGTACCGAAGCGGTCATAACGGCGCCGACTCGAAATCGGATGGTGGGTGAAAGCCTGCACAGGAGTTCGAATCTCCTCCTCTCCGCCACTTCTTCAAATCCCGTCCCAACGCCGTAATCCGCGCTGCCGGATCTGCGTTTCGGGTTTCGGGATCAACAAAAAGCCCCGGCAGGGAACCCTGTCGGGGCTTTTTGTTGTCTGCGCCACCCGCGAGGCCGTCGAAACGGCCTCGCGAGCGCCAGCGGTCAGGCGTGGTACGAGGTCACGAGATCGACTTCGTTCTTCGAGCCCATGATCACCGGCACGCGCTGGTGCAGCTTGTTCGGCGCGATGTCGAGAATGCGCTCGCGGCCCGTGGTGGCGGCGCCGCCGGCCTGCTCGATGATGAAGCTCATCGGATTGGCCTCGTACATCAGGCGCAGCTTGCCGCCCTTGTCCTTGGTCTTGGAATCGAGCGGATACATGAAGACGCCGCCGCGCGTGATGATGCGATGCACGTCGGCCACCATCGAGGCGACCCAGCGCATGTTGAAGTCCTTGCCGCGCGGGCCGTCCTTGCCGGCGACGCATTCGTCGATGTAGCGCTTGACCGGCGCTTCCCAGAAGCGCTCGTTGCTCATGTTGATCGAGAATTCCTTGGTATCGACCGGAATCTTCATGTCGCGCTGCGTCAGCACGAAGCTGCCCAGTTCGCGATCGAGCGTGAACTGGTGCACGCCGTTGCCGATGGTCAGCACCAGCGTGGTGCTCGGGCCGTAGACGCAGTAGCCCGCGGCAACCTGCTGCGTGCCGGCCTGCAGAAAGTCGGCTTCGGTGGATTCGCTGCTGCCTTCGGGCTTGCGCAGCACCGAGAAGATGGTGCCCACCGAGACGTTGACGTCGATGTTGCTCGAGCCGTCGAGCGGATCGAACAGCAGCAGGTAGCCGCCCTTGGGGTACTGTTCGGGAATCGGATGCGGATGATCCATTTCTTCCGACGCCAGTGCCGCGAGGTGGCCGCCCCATTCGTTGGCTTCGAGCAGGATGTCGTTGGAGATGACGTCGAGCTTCTTCTGAGCCTCGCCCTGGATATTGCCGGTGCCGGCATCGCCCAGCACGCCGCCCAGCGCACCCTTGCCCACGGCGATGGAAATGCGCTTGCAGGCGCGCGTGACGACTTCGAGCAGCAGGCGCAGGTCGGGCGTGATCTTGCCCATGGCGCGTTGCTCTTCGATCAGGAACTGGGTCAGGAATATGGGCTTCATAGGCGTGGCGGGCCGGCGAGAGGTGAGTAGGGGATGGCGACATCCCTAGTGTACGCGCAAGGGCTGCTGCGCAGAGGAGCGCGTTCGCACGCCGGCAGGCCCGTTTCCATGCGGATTCGGGTATCGAGCCCGATCGCCCGCACCCGAAATTGCGAGTCGCCCGGGCGCGGGTGTTCAAAAGCCGCCAACGGTTGCTAGACTCCGGACGCTATGACAAGGACGTTAACGGCTCTGGGCCTCGTGCTCGTGGCCGCGCCTGCGCTTGCGCAGGAGGGCGGTCGAAACCAATACATTTCCGACGAGATCAGCGTGACGCTGCGCGATGCACCGCGCAACGATGCGGCCGTGGTCGGTGCGGTGAACAGCGGCGATCGTGTGACCGTGCTGCAGACGCTCGGCTCGCAAAGCTTCGCCCAGGTGCGCGACTCCGAAGGGCGCACCGGCTGGATCACGGCACGATTCCTCTCGGCTGAGCCGGCCGCCAAGACCCGACTCAAGGATCTGCAAAGTCAGCTCACGCAGGCGCAGGCGCAGATCAAGTCGCTCGATGCCGAACTGCAAAGCGCCAAGAGCCAGCTCGAAAAAGCCAAGCCGGCGTTCGAGCTCGCGGGTGACAACGAACGCCTGCGCCAGTCGCTGGCCGCTGCCGAGCAGCAGAGCCAGGCGGTGATTTCGCGTTTCGACGAAGAGCGTGCGCGTCGTCGCACGCTGGTGACGGGTGCATCGCTCGTGGGCGGCGGTGTGGTGGTGGGTCTGCTGCTGCCCTGGCTCGGTGCCGGCCGCAAGCGTCGTCGCAGCGACTTCTGAGCTCATCGACGCTCGGCGGGCCATGCCGGCGCGCCGTCGGCGTCGGCGACGGTCGCGCCAGATCCTGCATGCGACATCGTGGGGGCGAGGTTCCGCGGCGATTCAGAAAGAACCCAGAAAATCCATCTTGCCTAGCGCCACGCCGTTGTGGCGCAAGATCGCGTACGCCGTCGTGGCGTGAAAAAACACATTGGGCAAGACGAAGTGCAGGAGATAACGCTGTCCGTCGAAATGCCGCTCGACGCCGCCGGTCTTGAGCGTGATCTCGCGCTGCTCGCTGCCGTCGATTTGCGCGGGCGTATAACGCTCGATCAGCGCCAGCGTCCTATCGATGCGGGCGATCAGTTCGGCGAACGTGGTTTCGTTGTCCTCGAAACGTTCGGGCGTCTCGCCGGCCAGGCGTGCGACGCCGCCTTTGGCGATGTCGGTGGCGATTTGCACCTGACGCATCAACGGATACATGTCCGGATACAGGCGAAAGCCAGTCAACGTGCTCGGATCGAGCTTGTTGGCTTCGGCATGCGCGGCGCCCTTGGCGAGAATCGCCGAGAGATTGCGCAGCGTGCGCGCCAGCGGTGGCACGGTCGCCTGAAACATGGAAAGGCTGGTGGAAAGGCTCACTTCATTTCTCCCGGTGCGAGCAACGTACTACCATTTGCGGATAAGACCCGCCCGCGCGAACCTGCAGCGGGACGTCAAAGATTACAAAAAAGGACGGAGCCCCATGAAGTCTAAGAAATCCTGCCTGGCCATCGTGTCGGCACTGACGATGAGCGCCACCGCGGCGCAGGCGCAGGCGCAGGCGCAGGATGACAGTTCCGCTCCTTACGCGGCCGGTCGCCATGTAGTGCAGGCCGGCTTCTTCCATATCGACACGCTCGACGACAGCCAGCCACTGCGCACGCGGCTGAGCCCGGGCCTGGGCGCTCTGGCCGGTATCCAGGAAGAATTCGAATCCGAAGGTACCAGCGCCAGTGTCAGCACCTCCAACGCGCTGGCGCTGACTTATTCGTACTTCGTCACCGATCATCTCGCGATCAAGCTCGAAGGCGGCATTCCGGCCGACTTCAAGCTCTACGGCAACGGTGTCGTGCAGCCCACGGGTCCGCTGGGCCAGGTCATCAATGTCGATCTCGGGGCGCCCGAGAACAATCCGTTGGCCAAGGTCAAGCAGTGGAGCCCGGCGATCATCTTGCAGTACTACTTCCGCGATCCGCGCGAAGCGATCCGGCCTTATGTCGGCATCGGCGCCACCTACACCTGGTTCACCGACATCAAGCCCGATGCCGATTTCGAGAATGCGCTCAACCAGCAGTTCGGCGCCGCGCTGGCGCTGGCAAACCTCAACCTGGGCCCGACCTCGGTCAAGGCCAGCGCCGCCGACGACTTCGCGCCCATTTTCAACGCCGGCGTCAACGTGGATCTAAGCAAGCGCTGGAGCCTGTCGGGCTCGCTCTCGTACACGCTGCTCAAGACCACGGCCAACATCACCATCGATGCGCAGAACGGCGAGCGGCTGGCCACCAGTCGCACCAAGCTCGATCTCAATCCGCTCGTGATGGCACTGCTGGTGGGCTATCGTTTCGATCTGCCGTTCTAAGCGCCTGCACCAGCGCGCTCAGGCTCGCGCCGATCTCGTGCTGCACTTTGAGGGTCAGCAGATCGTCGGCGCGGGTCTTGCCCAGATTGATCGCCGCGATCGGTCGCTGCCAATCGGCGGCGGCTTTGGCGAAGCGATAGCCTGAATACACCATCAGCGACGAGCCGACCACCAGCATCGCATCGGCTTGTCGCAAGGCCTGCATTGCCGCTTCCACGCGCGCGGCCGGCACGTTCTCGCCGAAGAACACCACGTCGGGCTTGAGCATGCCGCCACAGGCCGGGCAGTCCGGCACGACGAAGCGGCCGAAGTCGCGGCCTTCCAGGTCGGCGTCGCCATCGGGTGCGGTGTCGGCCTGCAGTTCGGCCCATTCCGGATTGAGCGAGAGCAGCCGCTGCTGAAAGCCGGCACGTGCGCTCAGGTCGCCGCAGGCCAGGCAGACGATGCGATCGATACGGCCATGCAGATCCAGCGTGCGACGGCTGCCGGCGGCCTCGTGCAGGCCATCGACGTTCTGCGTTACCAATAGTTCGATGCGATCCAGCGATTCGAGCGTGGCCAGCGCGCGATGTGCCAGGTTGGGCTGTGCCTGGCCGATCACGCGCCAGCCGACGAGGCTGCGCGCCCAGTACCGCGACCGCGTGTAGGCGTCCTGCGTGAACGCCTGATAGGTGACCGGCGGCGTGCGCTTCCAGGCGCCGGCGGCGTCGCGATAATCGGGAATGCCCGAGCCGGTGCTGACGCCGGCGCCGCCGAGCACGAACAGCCGCGGATGGCGGGCGACGAAGTCGACCAGGCCGGCCAGGGCGTCCGCTGCCGGCGGCTTGACGGAGGGTGTAGGGTAGTCGGCCTGCAACATCGATCCAGAATAGCCAACATGTCAGAAGATCGCCTCGAAGCCCGGGTCATGGAGCTCGAGACCCGGCTCTCCTACCAGGAGTCGACGCTCGAAACCCTCAACCAGGAACTGATCCGCCAGCAGCGCCTGATCGAGCAGATGCAGCTTGCGATCAGGGTGCTGGCCGAGCGCATTCCACAGCCCGCGCCCGAAGGCGCGCTGCGTGGATCTTTGGAAGACGAAATCCCGCCCCATTATTGAGCTCCCGGACTCTCCGTCCGCCTGCACTTTCAGATCGAGATCACGCCATGAGCCTGTTCGGCAGCAGCCTGCGCATCAGCCCCAAGGATTTCCCCGCCGCCATCGTCGACGAGCCGCGCGCCGCCACGCCGCAGCGCAAGCTGGCCGTGCTGGCCGGCGGTTGCTTCTGGTGCGTGGAGGTGGTGTATCGCGAGCTCGACGGCGTGCTCGACGTCGTCAACGGCTATTCGGGCGGCACGGCCGAAACCGCCGACTACAAGACGGTTTGCACGGGCCGCACCGAACACGCCGAAGTCGTGCAGATCGAATACGACGCCTCGCGCACGAGCTACGGCGCGTTGCTGCGCATCTTCTTCGCCGTCGCTCACGACCCGACGCAGCTCAATCGCCAGGGCAACGATGTCGGCACGCAGTATCGTTCGGCCATCTTCTATGCCGATGACGAGCAGAAGCACATCGCCGAGGCCTACATCGCACAACTCGACGCCGCGCAGGTGTACTCCGCGCCCATCGTCACCCGGCTCGACAAGCTGCAGGACTTCTTCGTCGCCGAGGGTTACCACCAGAACTACGCCACGCTGCACCCGCACGAGGCTTATATCGCCGGCGTGGCGATGCCCAAGCGCGACAAGCTGCGCCAGTACTTCGGCGATCAGCTCAAGCGCTGAACACGGCCGACGCTGAACGAGCAGCGGCGCGATGCCTTGCATCGCGCCGGCTCCGGGCTCATTTGAAGTTCATCGCTGCAGTCGACAATGCGCCCCACGGTCGGACACGGTTGTTTGATGCGGTGGTGTGACGTGCCAGTGCAGGGCGCCATCGCTTGCGCTTGAACGTCCCGGCCGCGAAGCAGCCCGATCGTTCAAACCAAGGAGGGTGTCATGCCAGGCGACAACAGCGCTCAGCCGACTCAGCGGTCGGCCAAGCCTTTTCTGACCGATATCAAGACCATTCGCGCGCGTGCGCGCGAACACATCGAAGACGGTGCCGTCACCGTCGGCTACAAGGCCGATCGTGAAAAGGTGATCCAGATCCTCAACGAGGCGCTGGCAACCGAGATCGTCTGCACGCTGCGCTATCGCTATCACTACTACATGGCCTCGGGCATTCACGCCAAGTCGGTCGCGGCGGAGTTTCTCGAGCACGCGCAGGAAGAGCAGGGCCATGCCGACTCGATCGCCGAGCGCATCACCCAGCTGGGCGGCAAGCCCAACTTCAATCCAGACGGTCTCATGATACGCAGTCACGCCGAATACGTCGAAGGCGACAGCCTGGTCGAGATGATCGAGGAAGATCTGGTCGCCGAGCGCATCGCCATCGATACCTATCGCGAGATTGCTCAGTACTTCGGCTCCGACGACCCCACCTCGCGCCGTCTCATGGAGTCGATCCTGGCGATGGAAGAAGAACATGCCGAAGATCTCAGCACCATGCTTGAGGAGCTCGGCAAGAAAGGTGAACCGGCTCCGGCCGCCATGCGCAAGGCAGCGCGCTGATCAGCCAGCCGCATGCAGAGCCTGCAGTGATGATGCAATGAAAAGGCCCGCGAACGCGGGCCTTTTCATTGCCTTTTCATCGCATTCCTAACATCGACGCAGTTATCAATGCAGCGTCTGGATGATGAAGCGATGATACTTCTGCGCCAGGCGAAATGGCCTCTGGCGTACGATGTCCATGACGCGATCGGTGTCGTCGTCGGACTCGGCTTTCACGAGCAGAAAGTGGCAGCCCTCCCGGGCCAGCTTGTTGTGCAGCTCCACCATCCTGAGCGACGAGCCCATCGCCGCGACCAGGCCCGCGGTATCCAGGCCGTGCTGTGAGGCCGAGATCATCTCCTGATCGCTGATCGAACGGACCGACTCGACCCGGGCTCGGGTCAGCGCGTCGTGCGTGATGCCAGCCTGCTCCTGCGACTCGAATGCGATCAGGATGTGATGTCGGGGAAAGAAGTTGCCCCAGTCGGAGCCGTCTTCCTGCATGTCGTGCAGCTTGTCGCCTTGCAGCGCATCGGTGTGGGTTCTCATGGCTCACCTTCCTGTCGGTAGGGAAGCGTCATGATGTCGCGCCAACATGAGCTCCCGCTGAGAGCAGCCGACTCACGCTCGTGGCCGCATCGAGTTCACGGCGGCTTCAGTGCCTGCCACCAGAATCGTAAGAAGCCATTCCGGGCGCGCATCGACGGAACTTGCGATGTCCGCGCGCCGTTCAGCTCGAAGGAGAATTTCGATGACCGAGATGAAGCCCGTTCACGCAATGCCCGATTCCGAGCAACTTGCCCATTTTCGCAAGCTGGTCGAAAAAGCCCGCGTCGGCATGTTGACCACGCTCGACAAGACCCAGCAGATGCGCAGTCGCCCGCTACACACGATCGAAGTCGATCACCAGGGTGCGCTGTGGTTCGTCGTCTCGACAGCCTCACCGAAAGCAGGCGAAGTGATTTCGCACGAAGGTCGCGTCTGCGTCAGCTATGCCAACGGCGCCGATCATGAATATGTTTCGGTAACCGGTCATGCGCAGCTGGTGCACGACCAAGCACTCAAGCAGGCATTCTGGAATCGCATGATCGACGTCTGGTTTCCAAAGGGTGATCGCGATCCTGAGGTCGCGCTGCTCAAGGTCACGCCGGATCGCGCCGAATATTGGGACGGTCCCAGCAACACGGTGACGCAGCTCTACGCATTCGCCAAGGCGATGGCAACGGGCAAGACCGATGCGTTCGGCGAGAATGCCAAGCTCGCGTTCTGAGTCCTTGTCGGTGCCCGCGAGCGGCGAGCATGGCGCCCGCTGGTGGCCATGGCTCAAGCGCGGTCTCACGCTGGGCTTCTTCGCCTGCATCGTAGCCCTGCTCGTGCAGCGCGGGCGCAACATGGACTGGGCCCAGGTCGGTCAGTCGCTGCTGCAATACACGGCCCCCACGTTGGCGACCGCTGGCCTGCTCGCGATGCTGAGCTATGCCTTGTACGCCAGCTTCGACCTGATCGGGCGGCGCTACAGCCGGCATCGGCTGAGTCATCGCGCCGTGCTGTCGACGGCACTGGTGAGCTACGCCTTCAATCTCAACATGGGCGCTCTGGTCGGCGGCGTGGGTTTTCGTTATCGGCTCTACTCGCGCTATGGCCTGAGCACGTCGTCGATCACGCGCGTACTCGGCATGTCGATGATCGGCAACTGGATCGGCTATGCCTTGCTGGCCGGTGGCGTGCTCGCGAGCGGGGCCCTGGCCTTGCCCGAGCAGGCTCGCTACGGCGACGAGCTGCTGCGGGTGCTGGGCCTGCTGCTGTTTTCGCTGGCGCCGGCCTATCTGGCCTTGTGCGCGTTCTCGACGCGTCGTGAATGGACAGTGCGCGGCGCCTCGATCGCCTTGCCGCACGGGCGCATGGCCTTGCTGCAGCTGGCGGTTTCCACAGCCAACTGGCTCGTGATCGCCGCCATTCCCTACGTGCTGCTGGAATCGCGCATCGACTACCCGCTGGTGCTCGGAGCACTGTTGCTGGGCGCCATCGCCGGCGTGGTGACGCACGTGCCGGCCGGCATCGGCGTGCTCGAGGCGGTGTTCCTGACCGTGCTCAAGGGGCAGGTCGATCAGGCGCCGCTGCTGGCGGCCTTGCTGGCTTATCGCGCCCTTTACTACTTGCTGCCGCTGTTGATCGCCGTCGTCGCCTATCTGGCTATCGAGGCGCGACTACATCGGCCGGCGGAAGCCTAGCCCAAGTCTCCCCACAGCGCCTGCATCGCCGCCATCGCGGCGACGCCAGCGGTTTCGGTGCGCAGCACGCGCGGGCCCAGGCGAATGCCGGTCCAGCCCTGCTGTTGCGCGAGCGCGATCTCGGCTTCGCTGAGCCCGCCTTCAGGGCCGACGAGCAGGCAGGCGTCGTTCACGCGTGGCAGGTCGCGCAGCGTTCGATGTGCA
The DNA here is from genome assembly GCA_023254435.1 of Hydrocarboniphaga sp. Taxonomy (GTDB): domain Bacteria; phylum Pseudomonadota; class Gammaproteobacteria; order Nevskiales; family Nevskiaceae; genus Hydrocarboniphaga. The sequence goes on along the minus strand of JALRLM010000516.1, from coordinate 9,951 downwards.
GTCGGTGCCAGGGTCAGTCTGCAACTGGCCGCTGCAGGTTTCGCCAGCCAGTGATCGAGACGCAGCACCGGATGCAGCATCGGCACGCGCAGGCGGCCCGACTGCTCGCAGGCCGACACGATCACGCCGCGCCAGTGCTCCAGCTTCTTGTCCCAGCGCTCGGCATCGCCCTTGACCACCGTGCGTTCGCTGATCAGCGGCTGGATCGCACTGGCGCCGAGTTCCACGGCCTTCTGCAGCGTGTAGTCCATGCGATCGCCTTTGGACACAGCCTGCGCCAGCGTGAGCGCAAGCGGTGATTCGCAGTCGCGTTCGATGCGCTGGCCGAGCAGCACGCGCGCATTGCGCTTGCCGATGTCGACGATGCGGGCACCGTACTCGCCGCCGTCGCCATTGAATACGAGCGCCTCGTCGCCGACGCGGGCGCGCAGCACCTGCACCCAATGGCGAAACGCATCCTCGGGCAGTTCGACGGTCTCGCCCGCCATCAGCGGCGAGCCGATGAAGAAGCGCGCCACGCTCAACCGCCGCGCGTGGCGATCTCGATGCCGTCGATCGCGGTCTTGGCCATCAACGCCACTTCTTCTGCGGTGGTGACGTAGGGCGGCATGAAATAGATCACGTTGCCGAGCGGGCGCAGCAGCACGCCCTTTTCGAGCGCATGCTGGTACACGCGCAAGCCGCGGCGCTCGCTGGCCGGAAAGGCTTCACGCTTGCGCGGATTCTTCGCCAGCTCGATGGCCAGGATCAGGCCCTGCTGGCGCACTTCGGCCACGTGCGGGTGATGCAGCAGGTCGGCCACGCGCATCCACATCAGATGTCCCAGCTCGCGGTTGCGCGCGAGCCAGTTTTCGCTCTCGAAGATTTCGAGCGTGGCCAGCGCGGCGGCGCAGGCCAGCGGGTTGCCGGTGTAGCTGTGCGAATGCAGGAAGGCCTTGTACGAGCCGTAGTCGTCGTAGAAGGCCTCGTAGATCGTGTGGGTGGTCATCACCACCGCCAGCGGCAGCGTGCCGCCGGTGATGCCCTTGGACAGGCACATGAAGTCGCCGCGCACCGGCTGTGGCGACTTCGAGCTGACTTTGGCCCAGTCGCTCGCCCACATCATGCCCGTGCGGCCGAAGCCGGTGGCGATCTCGTCGACGATCAGGTGTACGCCATGCCGCGTGCAGGCTTCACGCAGCATCGTCAGGTAGATCGGGTGATACATGCGCATGCCGCCCGCGCACTGCACCAGCGGTTCGACGATCACGGCGGCGATCTCGTGCGCGTGCCGCTCCAGCGTCAGCTCCATATGCGCGAAGGCGCGCCGCGTGTGGTCCTCCCAGGACACGCCATGCGCGCGCTCGAAGCAGTCGGGCGACGGCACGAAGATCGGCTGCATCAGCAGCGGCGCGTAGGCGTCGCGATAAAGCCCGGTGTCGCCGACCGCGAGCGCGCCCAACGTCTCGCCGTGATAGCTGTTGGTCAGCGCGACGAACCGCGTCTTGTCGGGCTTGCCGCTGTTGCGCCAGTAGTGCGCGCTCATCTTGAGCGCCACTTCCACGGCGGCGCTGCCGTTGTCGGCGAAGAACACGCGATCCAGGCCGGTCAGCTCGCAGAGCTTCTCGGCCAGCTGCACGGCCGGCTCGTGTGTGAAGCCCGCGAAGATCACGTGATCGAGCGTGTCGAGCTGCTGCTTGAGACGCTGCACGATGGCCGGATGGCGATGCCCGAAGATGTTGGTCCACCACGAGCTCACGGCGTCGAAGTAGCGCTTGCCGTCGGTGCCCGTGAGCCAGGCGCCTTCGGCCGAAGCGATCGGCACCATCGGCAGCCACTCGTGATCCTTCATCTGCGTGCAGGGATGCCAGATGCGGTCCAGGGAACGCTGGGCCCAGTCGTTGGACGTCGTGGTCACGTGAAGGAAGTCTCCGGAGTTTCGGTTCGGGCGACGGCGCCACGCGCCGATGCGGCCTACAGCGCCTTGACCAGCACCATCGAATTGCGCCGCCAGTTGTAGAAACGCTGGCGATCGCTGGGCAGGTCCTCGACCGCGCCGGCGGCGAAACCGTGCTCGATGAACCAGTGCGGCGTATGCGTGGTGAGTGCGAACAGCGCGGTCAGGCCCAGGCGGCGAGCCTCGGCCTCGACGCGCGCCAGCAGTGCCGCGGCGCGGCCGCCGCTCTGGTAGTCGGGGTGCACGGCGACGCAGGCCAGTTCGCCCATGCGGCCGTCGGAAAAGGTGATCAGCGCGGCGCAAGCGATGACCTGGCTGTCGCGCACCATGACGAAGAACTGGCCGATTTCGAGTTCCAGCTGCTCGCGCGAGCGCGGCACCAGCACGCCAGCGTTCTCCAACGGTGCGATCAGGCCCAGCACGCCGCCGACGTCGTCGATGGTGGCCGGTCGTGTGGCTTCGTAGTCGGCGTCGGCGTAGAGCATCAGGCCGGCGCCGTCGAGCGTGTAGAGCTCGCGCAGCAGCGCCCCGTCGAGCCCGGCTGCGAGCAGGTGCACGCGCATGACGCCCGACTTGGAAGCCTCCAGCGCGGCGTCGAGATAGCCGCGGTCCTGCGCCTCCAGCGTCGGGCCGGCCAGCAGCATCGCCGCCTCGGCCACGGTGAGCTGGCCGGCGTCGCCGGCATCGGCCGCGAGCTTCCACTCGTGCGGATCGCTGCCGACCACGAAGATGAGCTTGTCGGCCTTGAGCGCGGTGGCGACTTCGGTGGCCAGGAATTCCGAGCGCAGGTTGAAGATCTCGCCGGTCGGCGAATAGCCCACGGGCGAGATCAGCGCGATGCGTTCGGCATCGAGCTCGCGACGGATGGCCTCGGCATCCACGCGGCGGATCTGCCCGGTGTACTGATGATCGACGCCGCCGCGAACGCCCACGGGCTGCGCGGTCACCCAGTTGCCGCCGGCCACGCGCACGCGCGCGCCGCCCATGGGCGTGCTGGCCAGCGAGGTCGACAGCCGCGCCTCGATGTCCAGCCGCAGGCTGCCGACCGCGGCCTTGACGCAGTCCAGCGCCGCGCGATCGGTGACGCGCAGGCCGTTCTCGAAGCGCGACTCCAGCGCCCGGCGGCTCAGCTCACGCTCGATCTGCGGCCGCGAGCCGTGCACCAGCACCAGCTTCACGCCCAGGCTCTGCAGCAGGGCGACGTCGTAGATCAGCTTGTCGAAGTCGGGTCGATCGGCCACCTCGCCACCGAAGGCGATCACGAACACGCGGCCGTTGTGCGCATGCACGTAGGGCGCGGCCGAGCGTAGCGAGGCGACGAAATCGGAGGTAATCATCGGTGGCGGCGGGGCGACGAAGTCGAAAGGCGGTTCAACTGTGCGCATTGTAGAGCTTCCGCGCCCCACCGCCGCCCGGGCCGGGCCCGGGTCGTATACTGGCCGCCATGGACAACATACTGCCTTACGCCGATCTGGCCGCCGCCCTGAGCCGGCTCGGTTCTCCCGAGGAGCCCTCGGAGTTCCACGGCACGCTGTGCGGCGTGTTCTGCAGCCAGAACGCCGCCGAGGTGGACCCGCTGGAACTGCTCGACGTGCCCACCGAGGACATCCAGAACGACGAGGAGGCCGAGCTGCTGCTGCAGACGCTGGCCGCCCGCACGCTGGAGGCGCTGATGTCCAGCGAGATGAGCTTCGCCCCGCTGCTGCCGGCCGACGACCTGCCGCTGGCCACGCGTGTGCAGGCGCTGGCGCTGTGGTGCCAGGGCTTCCTGTACGGACTGTCGAGCCGTCGCAAGCTCGACCTGGCCAGCTACTCCGAGGAGGCGCGCGAGATCATCGGCGACCTTTCGCAGTTCACCCAGGCCGGCCTCGACGCGGGCGACGACCAGGAAATCGAAGAAGGCGCCTATGCCGAGCTCGTGGAGTACATCCGCGTCGGCGCGCAGCTGGTGTTCCTGGAGCTGAATCCGGCCACGCACCCGCCCAGCGGCAACGGCGACAAACCCACCCTGCATTGATTGCCCACCCCGAATTCTCCCAGGCCATGACGCTCAGCACCCAGGACGCCCGCGAACACGCCCGTCGCCGCAAGGAACTCATGCGCCGCATCGGCTCCGATGCGGTCGCCATCATTCCCTCGTCGCACGAGGTGGTGCGCGCGCGAGACACGCATTACCGCTTCCGCCAGAACAGCGACTTCCAGTACCTGACCGGCTTCCCGGAGCCCGAGTCCATCGCCGTGCTGGCGCCGGGACGCAAGGGCGGCGAGTTCGTGCTGTTCGTGCGCCGCCGCGACAAGGAGCGCGAAATCTGGGATGGACGCCGCGCCGGGCCCGAGGGCGCGGTCGAGCGCTACGGCGCCGACCAGGCCTTCAACATCGACGAGCTCGAAACCCAGCTGCCCAAGTTGCTGGCCGGCCGCGAGACCGTGCACTACACGCTCGGCGAGTTCGCCGAGATCGACACCAAGATCACCTCGGTCACGCGCTACCTGCGCGAGGTGTCGCGTCGTGGCGCCTCGGCGCCCACGACCATCACCGCGCTCGAAACCACGCTGCACGAGATGCGCCTGCTCAAGTCCAAGGCCGAGATCGCGCTCATGAAGAAGGCCGCCGACGTCTCCGCGCGCGCCCATGTGCGTGCCATGAAGGCGACCGCGCCGGGGCGCTACGAGTGGCAGGTGATGGCCGAGATCCACAGCGAATTCGAGGTGGAGGACATGCAGCCCGGCTACGGCAGCATCGTCGGCGGCGGCGACAACGCCTGCATCCTGCACTACACCGAAAACAACATGCGCCTCAACGACGGCGATCTGCTGCTGATCGATGCCGGCGGCGAGTATCGCGGCTACACCGCCGACATCACGCGCACGTTTCCGGTCAACGGCCGCTTCAGCGACGCGCAGAAGGCCGTCTACGACGTGGTGCTGGAGGCCAACAAGCAGGCCATCAAGACGCTCAAGGCCGGCGCCTCGGCCGGCAAGCCGCACGAGGTCGCCACGCGCATCCTGACCGAAGGCATGGTCGAGCTGGGCCTGCTCAAGGGCGACGTGAAGACGCTGATCGCCGAGGAAAAGCATCGCCAGTTCTACATGCACGGCACCGGCCACTGGCTGGGCATGGACGTGCATGACGTCGGCCGCTACAAGCTCGGCGGCAAGTTCCGCGCTTTCGAGCCCGGCATGATCATGACCGTGGAGCCGGGCCTGTACATCGCGCCGGGCAGCGAAGGCGTCGACGAGAAGTTCTGGGGCATCGGCATCCGCGTCGAGGACGACGTGCTGGTGACCGAGAACGGCCCCGAAGTGCTGACCTCGGGCGTGCCCAAGGAGATTCGCGAGATCGAAGCGCTGATGGCGGGCTGATCGGTGCGCAATCAGTTCCAGCCCAGGGCCTTGGCATCGTGACGGATCGCGTCGACATCGCCATCGTCGGCGGCGGCATGGTCGGTGCCGCCCTGGCCGTGGCGCTCGCGCCGCTGGGCCTGCGCATCGCGCTGATCGAATCGCAGGCGCCGCCCGCCAGCAATCCGAGCTGGGACGAACGCTGCATCGCGCTCAACGCCGCCTCGCAGCGCATCGTCGAAGGCCTGGGCTTGTGGGGGGATCTGTCGGCCGATGCCGAGCCGATCAGCTCCACGCATATTTCCGAGCGCGGGCGTTTCGGCGTCGCGCGTTTCTCCGCCGCCGAGGCCGATCTACCCGCGCTGGGCTACAACGTTCCGCTGCGCGCCATCGGCGCGGCCTTCGCCGCATCGATGGCGCAGGTCGACGGCCTGCAGCTGCTGACGCCGGCGCGATTGGAGCACTTGCAGATCGGCGACGACGAGGCCGTGCTCGGCCTCGACCTGCAGGGCGAGGCACGCGAGTTGCGCGCGCGCCTCGTGGTCGCCGCCGACGGCGCGCGCTCCACCGTGCGCGAGCGGCTCGGCATCGGCGCCGACAGTCGCGACTACCGGCAAAGCGCCATCGTCACCGCGGTACGGCCCAAGCGCGCGCATAACGGTGTCGCCTACGAGCGCTTTCTGCCGACGGGGCCGATCGCGCTGCTGCCCAAGCCCGACGACGAACACGGCCACGCCTGCTCGCTGGTGTGGACGCTGCCGTCGGAGCTCGCGCGCGAAAAGCTCGCGCTGTCCGACGCCGACTTCATCGCCCAGGCGCAGGACGCTTTCGGCGAGCGCCTGGGCACGTTCCTGGCGCTGGGCAGGCGCAATGCGCATCCGCTGGAGCGCGTGCTCAGCGAGCGTCTGAGCGCGCCGCGCGTGTTGCTGGTGGGCAATGCCGCGCAGTCGCTGCATCCGGTCGCCGCCCAGGGCTTCAACCTGGGGCTGCGCGACGTCGCCACGCTGGCCGAAGTGCTGGCCGGCGCGGGCGACCCCGGCGCGCCGGCGCTGCTGGCCGACTACGAGATGCGTCGCCAGCGCGATCGCGCGCGCGTTTCCGATTTCACCGACGGCCTGGTGCGGCTGTTCTCCAACGCCGTGCCGGGTCTGCGTGGCCTGCGGCACTGGGGCCTGCTGGCGCTGGATCTGGCGCCGCCGCTGCGTCAGGCCGTGCTGCAGCAGAACCTGGGCTACGGCAGTGCGGCGCCCCGGCTGGCGCGGCGTCCGGCATGACGACACGGGCCTGCGATATCGCCGTGGTCGGTGGCGGCGTGGTCGGCGCGGCCGCTGCGCTGGGCCTGCATCGCGCCGGCTTCGACGTGCGCCTGATCGAGCGTGGCGCGCCGCCGGTGGCGCACGGTGACGAGGTCGACGCGCGCGTTTACGCGATGTCGCCGGCGTCGGCGCGCTGGTTGCGCGAACTCGGCGTCTGGCAGGCGATGCGCCCCGAGCGCCTGGGCGCCTACGAGTCGATGCGCATCTGGGAGTCTCGGCCCGAACGCGCGCTGGGTTTCGATGCCGCCGACATCGGCCAGTCGGCGTTGGGCTGGATCGTCGAGCAGTCGCAGTTGCTGGCTGCGCTGTGGCCGGCCTTGCCGGCCGCGCTCGTGCAGACCGGCAGCGCGGTGGGCGCGGCCGACATCGGCGACGACGGCGCGCGGCTGCAGCTGGCCGACGGCTCCAGCCTGAGCGCGCGCATCGTCCTCGCCGCCGAAGGCGCGCTGTCGCCGCTGCGCGAGCGCTCGGGCATCGCCACGGTCGAGCGCGAGTACGAGCAGTGCGCGCTGGTCGCGCATCTGCGCTGCAGCCAGCCGCATGGTGGCGTCGCGCTGCAACGCTTTCTGCCGGGCGGGCCGCTGGCGCTGCTGCCGCTGGCCGACGGCCGTCGCTCGCTGGTGTGGTCGCTGCCGCCCGACGAGGCCGAAACGCTGCGCACGATGCCGGCGGCCGAGTTCCATCAGGCGCTGGCGTCGGCGATCCAGTTCCAGGCCGGCGTGATCGAGGATTCCACGCCGCGGCTGAGCTTTGCGCTGCGGCTGCTGCACGCGCAGGACTACGTGCAGGGCGCGCTCGTGCTCGTGGGCGACAGCGCCCACGTGGTGCATCCGCTGGCCGGGCAGGGCGTCAACCTGGGCCTGGGCGACGCGGCTGCGCTGGTGGGCGCGCTGACGACGGCGCGCGATGCCGGTCAGGACTGGGCCGCGGCCCGCGTGCTGCGGCGCTACGAGCGCGCACGCAAGGCCGAGAACCTGGAGATGCTGGCGCTGACCGATGCGCTCGACCGCGCTTTTCGCGCCTCGTCGCTGGCGCTGCCGCGCGTGCTCGATGTCGGGCTGGCGGTGCTGGATCGCGTCGATCCCATCAAGCGCCTGCTGATCCGTCGCGCCGTGGGCTGATGGCTTGCCGGCTCGGTTGCCGGGCAGATCATCAACCGCGCCGATGGCGCCGGGCGACATCAGTCGGCAGTTCTCCGCCATCATCCTGCTCTGCTCACACTGCTGGAAATGCTGTTCTTCATGAGCCACCGAGCTGGCGGAATTCATCGCCGTGCCCTGGCATGTGTCCAAGCGCGAGCAGACCTGATCGAGACGCCCGGAGGCCGCGGTCGGGCGGTTCGCGACGCTGAATCGGGGCTTCCTCATTTTGCATTCGGAGTCATCATGAGCATCGAAGGTTTCGGCCCCGGTACCGCGGGTTCAGCGAGCCAGAAGCTGCCGTTTTCCAAGGCCGTGCGTGCTGGCGGTTTCGTCTGCGTGTGGGGCCAGATCGCCGTCGACGCCAAGGGCGAAGTGATCGCCTACGCAAGCGACGTCGCCGGCTGAGCGCGGTCCGCTTCGCATGAAGATCGTCATCGCGCCCGACTCGTTCAAGGGCAGCCTCAGCGCCCAGGACGCGGCGCAGGCCATGGCCGCCGGAGTGCGCGAGGTGCTGCCCGACGCGCAGATCGTGCTCAAGCCCATGGCCGACGGTGGCGAAGGCACGGTGCGGGCCCTGGTGGCCGCGCTGGGCGGCGAGCTGCGCCGCGAGCGCGTGCACGGCCCGCGACTGGAGACGGTCGAGGCCGAATGGGGCTGGGTCGCCGGCGAGCGTCTGGCCATCATCGAATCGGCCGCCGCCAGCGGTCTGCCGCTGGTCGCGGGCTCTGCGCCCGCGGCTACCACCTACAGCAGCCTGGGAACCGGTGAACTGCTCAAGGCCGCGCTCGACGCCGGTGCCCGGCGCATCGTGCTGGGCCTGGGCGGCACCGCGACCACCGATGGCGGCAAGGGCCTGCTCGAAGCCCTGGGCGTGCGCTTTCTCGACGCGCAGGCACAGCCGGTCGCACCCGGCGGCATCGGCCTGCTCGATCTGGCGCGCATCGACGTCGGCGGTCTCGACGTTCGCGCCAGGCAGGTCGAGCTGCTGATCGCCTCCGACGTCGACAACGTGCTCTGCGGGACCGGCGGCGCAGCGGTGGTGTTCGCGCCGCAGAAAGGCGCCACGCCGCAGGAAGTGCAGCTGCTCGATCGCGCGCTGACGCGTCTGGCGGATCGCGCGGCGGCGGCCACCGGGCGTGATCGTCGCGATGCCACGGGCGCGGGCGCGGCCGGCGGCATCGGCTTCGCGCTCATGAGCCTGCTGAGCGGCAAGTTCGTCTCGGGCGCCGATCTGATCGGCCGGCTCGTGGGCCTGGAACGCAGCCTGGACGGCGCCGCGCTGGTGCTGACCGGCGAGGGACGTCTCGACGGGCAATCGTTGCGCGGCAAGACGCCCGTGGGCGTGGCGCGGTTCGCGCGCGAACGCGGCGTGCCCGTGATCGCCATCGGCGGGGCGCTCGGCGAAGGCTACGAGGCGCTGTACGAAACCGGCATCGTCGCCGCCTTCAGCATCGTATCGGGCGCGATGAGCCTGGCCGATGCGATACGCGACGCCGAAACGCTGCTGCGCCGTCGCACCGCCGACGTGCTGCGCGTCTGGTGCGCCGCCGCGCGATCCCGGCACTGACGCGAGTCCGTCGCGCCCCACGCCGCTTTCGCAGCAGAGAATCGCCGCTGCAAGGCCGCAGAAATCGCCGAAAACCCGGAAGCACATTCGCCGTCGCCGCACCCTCGTGGTCATCGACGTGTCGGCCTCCGAAGCGCAGGCCGAGGCGCTCAAGGGAGCGCCTCGCGGAGATTCCCGGCACGCTCAACACGCGGCTGCTGTACTGAAACGGCAAGGACCGCCGTCGGTGCCCGACGACACCGACGGCGGTCCTTGTATGGCGCTCAGTGCGCGCCGCTGGTATCGATCGGGCCTTTCGGGCGCGGGCCCAGCCAGATCAGCGAGGCGGCGCCGATGAAGATGATCGTCAGCACGCCGAACATGTTCAGCGTGGCCAGCATCACGCTCTGGCCTTCGACCAGTTGCGCGAGACCGCTCACCGCGACGTCGTGCGGCAGGCCGCGCGCCACCAGCGATTCGATCATTCGGCCGCCGTTCTGCATCGCACCGGCGAGTTCGGTCTGGTTGCTGCGCGTGGCATCCGACCAGCCGGTCTGCACCAGCGAGGTGGCAAACGCGCCGGCCAGCGTGCGCATGAAGTTGGACAGGCCCGCGGCGTTGGCCTGCTCGTCGGGATTCACGCTGGCCATCGCCAGGCCCGTCACCGGC
>JALRLM010000509.1 GCA_023254435.1 Hydrocarboniphaga sp. | reverse complement strand
GCCCGCCACGAGCGTCCACGGCAGTTGCGCCGGCGTGTTCAGCACCGAAGCGCGAATCGTGCGGCCCGACAGGCCGCGGGAATCTTCGGACGTGATCTCGCGCGCGTAATGCCCCGCGATGTCCCAGCTCACGCGGATCGTGGTCGTGCCGCGCTGGATCTCGTAGCGCTGCACCCCGTCGCGGGCATCGCCGACGGGCGTCAGCTTGCCGAGGTCGGCCGGATTGAGCAGGTGGTAGCTTTCGTCCCAGCGCCCGACGAAGCCGACGTTGCCGTAGTTGGGTTCTTCGGTGCGGATCAGGCGCTGTTCCTCGCGATCGATCAGTTCGACGTCGAGCACGCCCTGGGCATCGCGGCGCACCCACAGCGGCGCCCCGACGACGTCGTCGTGCTTGTGACCGAGACCGCCGTGCGCGTGACCGTCGTGGTGCACGCGCGCAGCTTCGGGAATCTCGCGCTCGATCCACAGTTGGTCGCGATCGCGAATCAGGTGTTCGGTGTAGGTCAGTTCCTGTCGTGCACCGTCGGCGCCGATGCTCCAGCGGCGATATTCCACGCGCAGGTCGGGCAGATCGCCGCTCTGTGCGGCGAGCGGCAGTGCGGAGTTCGAGGCCTCGCCGCGATTGACCGTGGCATAGGCGATGGCGCTCAGCGAGGCGAGCGCGATGGTGGTGACGAGCAGGGGCTTGATGAAAGGCATGGGGAATCCTGGAATCGAATGCGGGCCGGATACCGTTTCCGGCATCCGGCCCGCGTGACGGCTTGAAGGTGCGGCTTACAGACCCAGCGCGGCCTTGAGCTTGGCGAACACGTCGATGTTGTTGAGCGTGCCCTTGATGCGCGAGCTGCCGGCGCCGCCCGCGAACATCATCACGTCGCCGCTGCCGTGCGTTTCCGAACCCGGGCTGCCCAGTTTCACGCCGACTTCCTGCAGATAGTCGTCGGCCGTGGTGTCGACCGTGCTGAGATCGGCGCGCACGGCGTCGCGCGGACCGCCGCCGTTGCCGAACACCAGCGTGGTGAACGGCTTGCTGTCGGCGTCGAGCGCCGGCGTATCGCCGCCCTGGTAGCTGTGCAGCAGGCCCAGCATCGGATTGCCGATCTTCGAGTAGCCGTTGAAGGCCATGACGTGATCGTGGTCGGCGGTGACGACGATCAGCGTGTCGTCGAGGTCGACCATCTCGGTGGCCTTTTTGATCGCGGCGTCGAAGGCCAGCGTGTCCTCGAGCGCGCGCTTGGCGTTGGTGCCGTGCAGCGCGTGGTCGATACGGCCGCCTTCCACCAGCAGGAAGTAGCCGGTCTCGTTGCGCGACAGCACTTCGATGGCCTTCTGCGTCATGTCGGCGAGGCTGGGCTCGTTGGCCGAGTTCTTCACGCGATCGAGCTCGTAGCTCATGTCGCTGCTCGTGAACAGGCCCAGCAGCTTGTCGGTGCTGGCGGTGTTCACCGCGGCGAGTTCGGTGCCGCTGCTCACGTACTGGTAGCCCGCGGTCTGCATCTCGGTGACCAGGTTGCGCGCGTCGTTGCGGTTGCCGCCCGAGGTGTTGGGCAGGAAGTGACGACGACCGCCACCGAGGACGACATCGAGGCCATCGGCGCCGAGCTTGGCGTTGTAGCCGATGCCGCCGGGCACCATCTGCGCGGCGATGGTGTTCTCGGCGTTGCGGTTGCAGACGTGCGAGTAGGTCGTCGCCGGCGTGGCGTGGGTGATGCGCGTGGTGCTGACCACGCCGGTGCCGTAGCCGCGCGCCTTCATGATCTCGAGCAGCGTGTCGACCGGCGCGCCGTTGTTGGTCGGGCAGGTGCTGTTGCCACCGGTCTGGTAGGCGGTGCCATCGGGCGCGTTGGGGTTGGTCTCCGGCGTCATCGAGATGACTTCGTTCTTCGACTTCGACCCGGTGATGTAGCCCGCCATGCCCGGCGCGCTGTCGGTGGTCATCGCGTCTTCGGAATAGGTGCGGATGCGCGCCGACCGGCCCAGCTGTTCCATGGCCAGCTTGTTGGTTTCGGGAATCGTCAGGCCGGCCTTTTCGCCGCCGTAGATGCGGGCGGAGGTGACCGTGACCGGACCCATGCCGTCACCGAGGAAGAAGATGACGTTCTTGGCGTCGGCGGCGAGAGCCTGTCCGCCGGACAGCGAGGCGGTGGTGGCGAGCGCGCAAGCGATGAGAGTGCGTTTCATGTGGGGTGTCCTTCGTTGCGTCGCGCTTAGAGGCCCAGGGCCGTCTTGATGTGGCCGAACACTTCGGTGTTGTCCATCACGCCGTGGAAGTTGTCGGCGCCCAGGCCCTTGGCACCGAGGAAGACGTCGGCACCGCCGTGGGTTTCGGAGGACAGGCGGATGGTCGATTCCTGCAGGTAGTCGTCGGCGGTGGTGATGCTTTCGTCGAGCGTGATGCGCGTGGCATCGCGATGCGGGCCGTTACCGAAACCGATGATGCTGTAGGGATTGCCGTCGACATCGGTCACCGGCTGGCCCTGCGACGGGCCATTGGCGTACTGCTTGACCAGGCCCAGCACGCCGGCCTGCTCGGCCGTGGTGGCACCCGTGCGCATGGCGTAGCCGTTGAGCACCATGGTGTGATCGTGGTCGGCGGTGACGACGACCAGCGTGTTGGACAGGCCCGGATCGATCACTTCCATCTTTGCCAGCGCGGTGGCGATGGCGTCGTCGAAGGCGATGCCGTCGGTCAGCGCGCGCTTGCCGTTGGAGGCGTGCAGGGCGTGGTCGATGCGACCGCCTTCCACCATCAGAAAGAAGCCCTTGTCCTTGGCGGCGAGCAGATCGATGGCCTTGGCGGTCATCTCCGACAGGCTCGGCTGCGCGGCCGGATCGCGATCGAGCTCGTAGCTCATGTCGCTGCCCGAGAACAGGCCCAGTACCTTGGCCGTGCTGTTGGGCAGCGCGGTCAGTTCGGCCGTGTTGGCGGCGTAGCTGTAGCCGGCCGTCTGCATCTCGGTGATCAGGTTGCGCGTATCCCGGCGCGAGCTGCCGTCGCCCTGAGGCAGGAAGTGACGGCGACCGCCGCCGAGCACCACGTCGATGCCGACGTCGTCGCCGAGCGTGAGCGCGCTGTTGTAGTCGCTGGCGCTGGGCACCATCTGCGAGGCGATGTTGTTCTCGCCGTTGCGGTTGCAGATGTGCGAGTAGGTGGTGGCGGGCGTGGCGTGGGTGATGCGCGTGGTGCTGACCACGCCGGTGCCATAGCCCTGCGACTTCATGAGTTCGAGCAGCGTCTGTACGGGCGTGCCGTTGCCGGCTTCGCAGGTGGAGTCGGCGCCGTTGATGTACTGCGTGCCATCGGGACGATAGGCATTCGTGCCCGTGCTCATCGAGATGACTTCGTTCTTCATCTTGACGCCGGTCATGTAGGCCGCCATCGACGGCGCGCTGTCGGTGACCTGGGCGTCTTCGGAATACGTGCGGATGAACGCGCTCTCGGGCAGCGTATCCATGGTGATCTGGCCTTCTTCGCCGACCTTGTAGATGCGCATGGCGGTCATCGTGGTGATGCCCATGCCGTCGCCGAGGAAGAACAGCACGTTCTTCTGCGGTGCGGGCTCGACCGGATCGGTCGGCGTCGGCGGCGTCGGCTCTTCCGGCGTCGTCGGTTCGTTGTCGTTATCGTCGTTGCCGCAGGCAACAAGACTGCAGGCAGCGAGTGCGATCGCCGCCAGACGAAGATGCTTCATGTTCTGACTCCCATTTGCGAGTCAGCGATTGTTCATTTTGCAGATGACGGCCAAGCGACAGTCCGGTTGCAGTTGTACGTGCCTGCCGCCATCGAGCGCGCAAAAAAGAACGCCCCGCAAGGACGGGGCGTTCTTCACTGAGACAGCGCAGGGCGATCAGGTACCGACCTTGCCGCCGTCTTCTTTCCACACCACTACGGTCGCCGGACGCGGACGACCGCCGGTGGCTTCGGGCCACTGCGAGAACGCCAGCGGATCGACGGCCGGATCGGCGACGCCTGCCGAGCGCGGATGGCTGCCGTATTCGCCTGGGTGCTGCACGTTGATGAACACGTACTTCTGGTCCGGCGTGAAGGTGATGCCGGTGATTTCGCAGCCCGAGGGGCCGACCAGGAAGCGGCGGATCTCCTTGGTGACCGGATCGGCGACCAGCATCTGGTTGTTGCCCATGCCGGCGTAGTTGCCGGTGTTGGAGAAGTTGCCGTCGGTCTGGATCCATACGCGGCCGTCGGCGTCGAAAGCCAGGCCGTCGGGGCTGTTGAACAGGTTGTCGGCGTTGATGTTGCTGCTGCCGGCCTGCAGCGGCTGTTCGGCGACACCCGAGTGCGCGGGGTTGCCGGCGAGCACGAACAGATCCCACTCGAAGCTCAGTGCAGCGGCGTCGCCACCGGTTTCGCGCCAGCGCACGATCTGACCGTAGATGTTCTGCGTGCGCGGGTTGGCTTCGTCGGTGCTGCTGCGGCCGCTGTTGTTGGTCAGCGTCAGGTAGACCTCGCCGGTGCCCGGGTGCACGTTGACCCATTCCGGACGATCCATCTTGGTGGCGCCCACGGCGTCGCCGGCCAGGCGCGTCTGCACGAGGATGCCGGCCAGGCTGCCGAACTTCGCGCGCAGCGTGCTGCCGTCGGTGGTGGCGGTGTCGGGAACCAGCGGAATCCACACGCCCGTGCCCATCATGTCGCCCGCGGTGGCGCCGGCTTCGAACTTGGCCACGTACAGCGTGCCGGACTCGAGCAGGTTGCGGTTGGTGTCGGGCGTGGTGGTGCTGTAGACGCCGTTGGAAACGAACTTGTAGACGTAGTCGTTGGCCTGGTCGTCGCCCA
>JALRLM010000498.1 GCA_023254435.1 Hydrocarboniphaga sp. | reverse complement strand
CAGCTGGCCGCGCGCGTCGGCGCGCTGGACGACGGCGCCACCATCGCCATCGCCGCGCCGCCCAACCCCTATCGCTGTCCGCCGGGCCCCTACGAGCGCGCCAGCCTGATCGCCTGGGCGCTGCAGCGGCGCGGCCACAAGCGCAGCAAGATCCTGATCCTCGACGCCAAGGACGATTTCACCAAGAAGCCGCTCTTCGAGTACGGCTGGGACCTGCTCTATCCCGGCGTCATCGCCTGGCAGTCGCGCGCGAGCGGTGGCAGCGTGGTGGCGGTGGATCGCGACGGCCGCTGGCTGCGCACCGAGAGCGGCGAGCGCGTGAACGTGGACCTGTCCTGCGTGGTGCCGCCGCAGCGGGCGGCCGACATCGCGCTGCGCGCCGATCTGGTCGACGACACGCAGTGGTGTCCGGTGCGTTCGGCGGATCTGCAGTCGACGCGGCATGCCGGTGTCTACGTGATCGGCGACGCGGCCGCGCTGACGCCAGTGCCGAAGTCGGCGTTCGCGGCGCACAGCCAGGCGCAGCTGTGCGCGCTGGCCATCGCCGCGCAGCTGCGCTCGCGCCCGGCGCCCGAACCGCGCCTCATCAACACCTGCTACAGCCTGCTCGCGCCCGACTACGCGATCTCCATCAGCGCGCTCTATGGTCCGTCCGATGCGGGCTTCGGCGTGCTGCACTCGGGCATGAGCCCCTTGCAGGGCGACGCCGCGCTGCGCGCCACCGAAAGCCGTCAGGCGAAGGAGTGGTATGCCAACATCACACACGCCTGCTTCGGTTGAGGCCATGCCCGACAGCCTGCGCGAGAGCCGACAGCAGACCTTTCTGCTCTGGCTCACGCTGAGCCTGCTCGCGGCGCTGATCATTCACGTGAGCTGGTCGCTGGGCGTCCTGCAGCGCGTGATCGTGAGCGATCAGTCGCGCATCTCGGTGATCCTCATGCTGCTCTACGCCGCCTGCGTGCTGCATGGCGGCTGGCGTGCGTGGCAGCTGTCGCAGCAGCATGCGGCGCTCGATGCGCTGGTGGCGGGACGACGCGAGGTCGACGCCGGTGCCTGGGCCGCGATCTACGTGCGGGCGCTGGCCCATCCGGGTGCCGATCGTGCGTCGGTCAACGAGGTGCTGCTGGAGCAGGCGCGTGGCACGCACGAGTTCGGCTGGTTCATGGCCGGCGCCATCCTCAAGCTCGCGCTGCTGGCCACCGTGGTCGGCTTCATGATCATGCTGAGTGCGATCAATTCGCTGTCGGTGCGCGAGTTCTCCGACCTGCCCGAAATGCTCGGTCGCATGGGCTCGGGCATGGGCGTGTCGCTGTACACGACGCTGGTCGGCCTGCTCGTCAACATGGCGCTGTCGCTGCAGTACCTGCTGCTCGATCGCAGTGCCGATCGCTTCATCGCGCAGATGCTGCTGTTTCCGCAGGCCGTGACCGGCGACGAGCGCGGAAGCCCGGGCGCATGAGACGTCGCAACACCGGCCGGCACGATCACGATCCGTTCACGGATCTGCTGTTCGACATCCTGCTGGGCTTCACCTTCATGTTCGTCATCGCGGTGACGGCGCTGAATCCGCCTGCGAAGAAGAAGGGCGAGATTCCGGCCAAGGCCGAGATCATCATCACCACCACCTGGCCCGACGGCAATCCCGACGACGTCGATACCTGGGTCGAAGCGCCCGACGGCGACGTGGTCTGGTTCCGCAATCCCGATGCAGGACTCATGCACCTGGATCGCGACGATCGCGGCAGCGACAACGACACGCTGAAGCTCAATGGCCAGACCGTGCTGAATCCGCTCAACCAGGAGGTGGTGACCGTGCGCGGCCTGATGCCTGGCGAATACACGGTCAACGTGCACTGCTATCACTCGGTGACGCAGCAGCCGGTGCCGGTGCAGGTGTCCGTGGTCAAGGTCAACCCCGTGCTCGAAGTCGTCTACTACGGCAGCGTGGAACTGCAAGGACAGGACAACGAGCGCACCGCCGTCCGCTTCACCGTATCGCCCGATGGCCGCATTTCCGGCCTGCACACTCTGCCCAAGACGCTGGTGACTTCATGAGCTCGGATCTGGTTCTGCTGCTGGTCTTCTACGTCGGCGTCGGCCTGCTGGCATCGTGGCTCGCGGCGGTGTCGCGGCTGCCCGTGGCGCTGCGGCTGCTCGTGGTCGTGCTGGTCGGCGCCAGCGATTTCTATTGCTGGCAGCTGTGGCGCGACGTCACCGGCTGGCCGACGCAGGAGCCGATGCCGGAGCACTTCCTGTTTCATGCCGCGACCATCGAAGAGCCCGACGACAGCACCGGCAACCCGGGCTCGCTGATCCTCTGGGCGACGCGGCTGTCGGACTCGGGCCCCGACGGTCCGCCGCGCTCGTATCGCATCGCCTACAAGCGCTCGCTGCACGAGCAGGTGCAGGGTGCGCTCGAGCGCATGCGCCAGGGCCATCCGCAGATCGGCTCGCTGAGCGAGAACGACAGCGCCGAAGGGCGCGGACGCGGCCTGTTCTCGCCCGACGAGCAGCCGCCCGAATTCGAACTGCGCACGCTGCCGGCACCGGCCCTGCCGGAGAAGTGAGATGCGCGATCATCGCATCCTGCTTATCACCGTGATCGCGCTGCTCGCGGGCTGCAAGCGGCATCCGCAGCCCGAGTACTTTCCGCTCGATGCCGGCGCGCACTGGGAATATCGCCTGCACGAAGTCAATCCGCTGGTCGACGGCAAGCGGGCGCTGACGATGGACAACCTGGGCCCTCGCGATCGCGAGGGCCGGCGCTACTGGCTGCGACGCAGCAGCGAGGGCAACGAATACTGGCTGAGCGCCGATGGCGCGGTGCAGCGCGTGGCACAGCGCAACTGGCTGGCGCCCGATCCCACGTTCGACAAGAGCGCGCAGACCGTGCTGCCGGCGAAGCTCGAAGTCGGTGTCGAGTGGGACGCGACGACGCGGCCCTACATCCTCGAACGCGCCATTCCGTTTCGCGAGCGCTTCTGGGGCGACGAGTCCAAGAGCGTGGAGTTGCGCATGCGACTGGCCGCCCTGGACGACACGGTGCAGACGCCGGCCGGGCGGTTCGATCATTGCCTGCGTGTGGAAGGGCAGGGCCTGCTCTATGTGCTGGCCGATGCGCGCTACGCCGCCTCCGAAGTGCCGGTGACGCAGACCGAGTGGTATGCGCCCGGCATCGGCCTGGTGAAGCTGCATCGTGTCGAAGCGCTCAGGACCGAGCAGATCGTCGGCGGCGAGGTGACGATGGAGCTGACGCGCTTCGAGCCTTGAGCGCCTTGGCTTCGGCTGCCGGCGGCGACTGCTGCTCGAACCAGGACTCGAAGGCCGCGAGCACCGCGCCATCCATGCTGCCGCGTCGCGTGATGCGCCAGAGCTGACGGTCGAGCGCCAGCATCGGCGCGCGCAGGGCCCGCAGGCGGCCTTCGCGCAGATCGTCGGCGATGGCGAGCACGGGCAGGCAGGCCGCGCCGTGGCCACGGATCACGGCTTCCTTGACCGCTTCGGCATCGTCGAAGGTCTGCATCGGCAGCAGCGCATCGAGACCGGCGGCGCGCACCGCCTGATCGAGCAGCTGGCGCGTGCCCGAGCCGGCCTCGCGCATGATCCAGGGCAGCGCCGCGAGTCGTCTGGCATCGAGCCTGGTGGTGCGCGCATGCGGGCTGTCGCGCGCGACGACGATTTCGAGCCGATCGCGCCGCCAGGGCGTGGCGACGATGTCGGGTTGCGACACGCGGCCTTCGACATAGCCGACGTCGGCTTCGTGCGCGAGCAGGGCCTGCACGGCGGTGGCGGTATTGCCGATGCGGCAATGCACGCGCACCTGCCGGTGCCGTTGCGCAAAACCCGTGATCGCGGGCGCCAGCAGATAGCAGCCCGCAGTCTGGCTGGCGGTGATGCGCAGCTCGCCGCGCAGGGCTTCGCCGCTGCCGCCGAGCAGGGTCGGCAGTGCCTGCACGCGTGCGAGCAGCTCGCGTGCCTCGCCCACCAGCAGGCGACCGCGCTCGCTCAGGCGCAGGCTGCGTCCGCGACGCTCGAACAGCACCGTGTCGAGCTGCCGCTCGAGCTGGGCCAGCGCCATGCTCGTGGCCGACTGCGACAGATGCAGCGACTCGGACGCGCGCGTGACGTGTCCCGAGCTGGCAACGGCGAGAAAGATCTCCAGCTGGCGCAGCGTGATCGGCGTGCTCATGTTTTTCCCTCAGGGTAAAGATCGGGGGATGCGGTCATTCATCGATCCATTTGATCAATTTTAGAAGAACAATGCGTTGGACCGATCATGGTGGCGGGTCGAAGATGCCGTCCCCGCGTTTTTCGCACCGCCGGATTCGAGTTCATGAGCGCCGTCTGCACCGACAAGACCCCTGTCCCAAGCGAGCCGCATGCGCTGCTGGCCGTGGTACGCCAGTTCACGCCGAACTGGTTCACGGTGACGATGGGCACCGGCATTCTGTCGCTGGCGCTCGCTCGCCTGCCGCAGGCGAGTCCGGCGCTTCATGCATTGGCCGAGGCCCTGTGGTGGATCAACATCGCGCTGTTCGCGGCCTGCTCGCTGCTGTATGCGGCGCGCTGGCTGTTGTTTGCAGGCGAAGCGCGGCGCGTTTTTTCTCACGGCAGCATGAGCCTGTTCTTCGGCGCCGTGCCGATGGGCTTCGCCACCCTCGTCAACGGCCTGCTGATCTTCGGCAGCGCGCGCATGCTGCCGCTGGCGCATGCGCTGTGGTGGATCGATGCGGCCATGGCCGTGGTCTGCGCGGTGGCGATTCCCTACCTGATGTTCACGCGACACGATCATCGTCTCGACACCATGACCGCGCTCTGGCTCATGCCCGTGGTCGCCTGCGTAGTGTCGTCCGCTTCGGCGGGGCTGCTGGTGGCACGCATGCCGTCGTCCGCGGCGGCCGATCGGGTGTTCTGGTGCGGCTACGCGCTGTGGGCGATGTCGATGCTGCCAGCCTTCGGCATTCAGGCCGTACTGTTCCTGCGCATGGCCGTGCATCGGCTGCCGGCGCGTGATGTGGCCGCCACCTGCTGGCTGTCGCTGGGGCCCGTGGCGACGGGCGCGCTGGCGCTGCTGACGCTGGCCGATGCGGCACCGTCGACGCTGGCCGTGCAGGCGGAGCCGGCGCTCGGCGAAACCCTGCGCCACGTCGGCGTGTTCGGCGCGCTGCTGCTGTGGGGCGCGTCGCTATGGTGGTTCGCGCTGGCGGCGCTGATCACGCTGGGTTATCTGCGCCAGGGCCTGCCTTTCAACCTGGGCTGGTGGGCGTTCACGTTTCCGATCGGCAATTTCGCGTTGTGCACGCTGGCGCTCGCCGCGCATACGCACGCGGGATTGTTCGCCATCGCCGGCCAGGCGCTGGTGCTGTTGCTGGCCCTGATCTGGATCGTCGTCGCCGGGCGCACGCTACGCGGCGTACTGAGCCTGCAGCTGTTTCATGCACCCTGCCTGGCGCAGGCCTGAAAACGACGATGCCCGGACGACCGCGCGTCGCGGTGGTCCGGGCATCGGGTCGATGCGTGATCAGACGATGCTGAGCTTCACGTCGACGTTGTTGCGCGTGGCGTTGGAGTACGGGCAGACCTGATGCGCCTTCTCCACCAGCGTGCGAGCGGCTTCGGCGTCGAGGCCGGGCAGCGAGACGGCGAGGGCGATCTCGAGGCCGAAACCACCTTCGGAGCGCGGCCCGATGCCCACCGTGGCCTGGACCGTGGTGTCGGCCGGCACCTTGGGACCACCCTGCGAGGCGACGAACTTCATGGCGCCGATGAAGCAGGCCGAATAGCCGGCGGCGAACAGCTGTTCGGGGTTGTTTCCGGTGCCGCCTGCGCCGCCGAGTTCCTTGGGCGTGCTGAGCTTGACGGACAGGCTACCGTCGTCGACGGCGGACTGGCCATCGCGGCCGCCCGTGGCGGTGGCGGAAGTGCGGTAGAGAACGTTGACGGACATGGTGGACTCCTGGGTTCGGTGCTGCGTGTTGGCGTGGAGTTAGATTACGAAAAATTAAATTGCGTACAAACTAATTGTTTGGCATAAAAGCCGACCTGCTTATGCAATTAATTTGTTATCAATTGAATTGACTGCAATCGGATTGGGGATGCGGCAAGCTGGCGCGGCCGATCCGCCCCTGCCTCCCGATCCCCGAACGCCGCCATGCCCGCCGCCAGGAAAGCCCCCAAAAAAGCCGCCAGGCACACCGCTGCCGAGCCCTCACCGCTGGCCGCCGAAGCCTTTGCCGACCTGCTCAAGCTCGACCTGCAGCTTTGCTTCGCGGTCTATTCGACGGCGCTGGCCTTCAATGGCGTCTACAAGCGCCTGCTCGATCCGCTGGGCCTGACCTATCCGCAGTACCTCGTCATGCTCGTGCTGTGGGAGCGCGACGGCGTGAGCGTGAAGGAGATCGGGCGGCTGCTGCACCTGGACTCGGGCACGCTGACGCCGCTGCTCAAGCGGCTCGAGGCCGCCGGCCTGCTGCAGCGCAGCCGCGACCGTGCCGACGAGCGGCAACTGCAGGTGACGCTGACTGCGCAGGGCCGGACGCTGCGCGAGCGGGCGCAGACGGTGCCGCTGGGCATCGGCAGCGCCTGCGGCCTGCAGGCCGGCGAATTGCTGGCCCTGCGCGATCAGCTGCTGGCGCTACGCCAGCGGCTCGACACCGCCGCCGAATGAGCGCGCCGCGCCGGGCTCAGCCTGCGAGTGGGTAGAACGCCAGCGCCGACAGCGCCAGGCCGCTGTACATGCCGATCTCGAGGGTTTCGGTCCACGGCTGGATGCGCTGTAGCGCGCCCCAGATGTGCACGACGATCATGAGCACGCCGACCGCGACGAGAACCTGGAAGGTGAATTCGATGCCGACGCCGGTCAAGGCCGCGCGCAGCATCAGCGCTTCGACGATCAGGATGAAGGCCCCCAGGCAGCGGCCGAAGTAGACCGCCAGGTCGGTGTGCTCGGGAATGCGCCACAAAAACCAGCGCGCCCAGGTCAGCGGCATCAGGAAGATCGGCAGCGCGAATACCAGCGTCGTCGCGATCATCAGGCACAACAGATACGTCTGCGCGTGCGCGCCCCACAAACCGATCATCCCGTTCTCCCCTTGCCGCACTGCCGGAGTGGTATCGGCAGGGCGCGCGACCGGCATCACGCGCCCTGTCGTCGCCTCATTTCGCCGGAGGCAAGGCTTCGATCTCGAGCTTCGGATACAGGTGGCTCACCGAGCGCGTGTGCTCCTCGTCGACGACCGCCAGCTTGCGGAAGCGCTCGGGGATCGGCGCGTTCATGACTTCCACCATGTCGAGGCCATTGGCGGCGGCTTGCTTGAGCGAGTCGCGCAGCCAGCTCAGGTAGGCGCGCGTTTCGGCGATGGCCTCGGGCCCGTGCACGATGGGGCCGTGGCCCGGCACCAGCT
Organism: Hydrocarboniphaga sp.; assembly: GCA_023254435.1. Taxonomy (GTDB): domain Bacteria; phylum Pseudomonadota; class Gammaproteobacteria; order Nevskiales; family Nevskiaceae; genus Hydrocarboniphaga. Next base: position 5,402 of record JALRLM010000498.1, on the reverse strand, counting down.
GCCTGAAGTCGATCTTCTGCAACTGGTCCAGCGACGCCAGCCAGTGTGCGATGTCGGCATTGGGCGTGGTGGCGGCGCGATGGAAGAACACCAGATCGCCGGCGAACAGCGTGCCGCTGGCTTCGTCGAAGACGACGAGATCGGACTCGGTATGCCCCGTCAGCGCGATCAGGCGCAGCCTGCGGCCGGCGATGCTGCGCTCGCCGGTCTGCGCCAGCGGCGTCGGTGCGCGCACTTCGGTGCCCTGCATCCAGGCACCGACCAGGCGGTAGAGATTGGCCGACAGCGTCTCGCCCTGCTGCGTGATCGTGGTCACGGTCGCTGGCAAGGCCTCGATGGGTGCGCCGGCGAAAGCCTGGTTGCCGAGAAAGTGATCGGGATGCGCATGCGTGATCAGCACCTCGGCGATGGGCTTGCCGCCGCTGGCCTTGTCGATCTGCGCGCGCATCTGCTGGCCATAGAGCTTCGACGGCCCGGTGTCGATCACGACGACGCCGTCGCGGCCGACGATGAAGCCCGTGTTGGCGATGTTGCCACCGTTGCTGCGCGTGAAGTGCTCGTCGACGCCTTCGAACCAGAACACCCCGTCGGCGATACGCTGCGGCTTGAGCGCGTAGTCGGGAGCGTTGGCGGCGGTGCAGGCGAGCAGGGCGGCGCCGGCGAACAGGCGCAGCGACGGGTTGCTGGTTTTCATCTGGGGATTACGCTCCGCCTTTGGCGATGCGGCGGCATCCCCCTCCAAGGCGATGCCCAAGACTCAACCGGCCGCAAATATTTAGGCGGTCAGTTGAATGGAATGGAGGAGGCTTGTCCATCAGCCTTTGGTCGAGCTCCAGCGGTGCACCTATGTTGTCTTCGACGGAGCCAGTCGATTGCCAACGGCTTTCGCCAGTCGATGCGCCGGACGCTCGACCAGCAGGTAGAAGGCGGTCGAGAACAGTGCGACCAGTCCGATTACCACGAACCAGCCTGGCATCGAGCTTTCGACACGGCCTGGCGTTGCACTGTAGCTGTCGAGGATCGCCGGCAGGCCAAGCGCGGCGGCCAGTGCGGGTGCGATCATGTGGGTTAGGTAGACGGTGTAGCTGCCACTGCCGAGCTTCTCCATGAAAGCAGGCGGCGGATACTGTCGAAAATAGGCGATCTCGCAGCGCAGCCAGTAGTACGACAACAGGCAGAACGGCAGTAGAAACCAGGTTTCGCTGATGCTGGAATGCCATCGGATAACCGAGAGCACACTCGATATGCCCCACATGATCAGGCGGAACGCCCAGATGCCGGTCCAGCCGTGACGCCATGCGGGAATGCGGCCGACTTGCTCGGCCAGCACGCAGCCTAGTAGCCAGGCTGGATAGAGAAACGCCGCCGTCAAACCATAGCCGCTCTGCGGTGGCAGGCCTTGATGCGAGGTTAGCAGCAGAATCGTCAGCGACACGGCGGTGGCTGCTCCGAGTACCGGATACCAGCTGCTGCATCGCCGCCGAAAACTCAGTGCTAGTGGGTAGGCGACGTAATAGATTTCCTCGCAGACCAAGCTCCACAGCACAGCCTTGAAACGAAAGCTCCCAAGCAGGTAGCCGATCAGGCAGAGCACGAGCAACGGCAAGACGATGCGAATCTGCCGTCGCATGAAATAGGATTTCAGATCGAGCTGGCGGTCGCGGGTGGCGATATGGATGCAGAAGCCCGAGACGATGAAGAACACCAGAACAGCAGCATGCCCGGTGAACAGATTACCGAGCACGCCTTTGATGACCCTCGATTCGACAGGCCAAGGGGGGGGGATATGTGCCAGCACGACCCAGCTGGCGAGGACGATGCGCAGAGTATCAAGGCCCTTGATATGTGCCGTTGGGCTGAATCGGGCAGCTGAGGCGGCGCTGCTCGTAGCAGGCGGGGCTCCGGACTCAACCGCGGTCAGTTCGATACTCATTGGTAAAGCCTACCCGACGTTGCTTATTACTACGAATATCTATATTTCTCGCCAGCGAGAAGTGTTCCATAGCACGGGGTTGGGCACAAATTGGCGGCTTTTGGCTGCAAGTGGTGGGGAGCCCATTCGGGCCGGTAATGCCCGGGTCGACTACAAGGGGCTGGCGCCGATACGCCCGGAGATCAAATTGCCCTGGATGTCGCGGCCGCTGACCGTGATCGGTCCCTTGGACTCGAGATCGAAGCTCAGCATCGGGTTTTCCGAGATCGGCTCGTAGGGTTTGAACAGCGCCAGTTCCTTGCCACCGGCGTCGCGCAGACTCAGCGATTCGATGTGGAAGACCGGGATGCCGGCGGCGAGGCCGGTGTCCATCGGGTGCATCACGCGCAGGCGCAGGCGCTCGCTGCCGTCTTTTTGCGGCCACAGGCGACCGTTGACTTCGCCGAGCTGTTCGCGCCACAGGCCGCTGCCGGTGCCGACGCTGGGTGCGGTGCAACCGCCGCCGGCCGCGCTGACCCAGGCGCCACCGACGTGCCAGACGCCGTCGCGTGTCTTCATCGCCGCGCGCACGGGCGTGGACTGCTCGACCTTGAAGCGAAACTGCAGATTGGGTTTCGCGGCCTTGGGAAAGTACTCGAGGATCTTGGGCAGCGGATTGAGGTCGGCGAACACCAGCACTTCGACGACATCGGCCAGCCCCTCGGCGCGCACTTCCACCGGCACCGCGAGCGGGTCTTCGGCCGACTGGGGCATCAGCACACGCACGCGATCGTCCATGGTCACGGGCGCGCCCGACAGGTAGCGCTGCGCCATGTACTTCCACGACGGGGAACGAAGGGGATCTTCTGGCAACGCATCGGCAGCACGCACCGGTGAGCAGGCCAGAAGGGGCAGGGCGACGATGATCGCTCTCCTCAGAGCGGCACCTCGCGAGGTGTTGCGAATGCTCATGGGCATCGCCTTTTTGGCATCGCCCGCCGGATCCTGGCGGGTTGATGGTGGGTTGGCCTGCTTGCGACTCAGCCCTTGGGCTCGGCGCGCTTGACTCCGTAAGCTTGGTACAGCGTATCGAGCTTGCCGCTCTGCCTGAGGCTGTCCATGGCCTTGACCAGCGCCGCTTTGAGCTCGGGGTTGTCGGACTTGATCGCCATGCCCACGTCCCAGCTGCTGCGGAACAGGCCGGCGAACTCGCTGACATCGTGCTGCGTCGTGGTCTGCTTGAGGCGGAACATCGCGCCCTCGAGCTGGCCGCGCGGTGCCATCACCGCATCGACTTCGCCTTTCAGATACGCATCGACGGCCTGATCGACCGTGGTCTTGCGCACGGCCGCGGAGGCGAGCCGGCCGTTGAACGAGCCGCTCAGGTAGTAATCGCTGATCGAATCGTTTTCGACTGCGACCTTGTGACCCGACAGGCTCAGCGGCGAGTCGAGATTCGAGATCACGTCGTCGTGATAGATCACGGCCACGGTTTCGCGCTGATAGGCGTTGAACAGATCGGCCTTGTCGTTGCGCTTGACGTATTCCGGGTCCATGCCGATGTGCAGCATGACGTCGGAGACGGCGCCGTTGATCAATGGGCCGCGCCAGACATAAGTGCGCAGATCGTCGTTGCTGTCCTCGCCGGCCGTGACCGGATTGAGGATCAGCTTCACGCCGAGCTGATCGGCCAGCGCCTGGGCCAGATCGACGTCGATGCCGGTATAGCGGCCGCCTTCGCCGGCGAACGAGTAGGGCGGAAAGTCGCGATACACCGCGACCGACAGCTCGCCTTTTTCGCGCACGCGATCGAGGCGATCTTCGGCCGCGGCGGAGCTGGCGGCCATGCAGGCCGCCAGCGTCATCGAAGCGATCAGTGTGTGTTGTTTCTTATTCGTCCACATGGACGGAGTCCAGGTAGGTGCGAATGGCCCAGATGGCCGGTTCGCTGAAGACGCTGCCGAACGGCGGCATGTAGGTTACGCCATTGCGGACGCTGCCGTTGCGAATGCGCTGGGCGAAGATTTCGTCGCCGTCGTCGCCGACGGGCAGCATGCGCAGGTCGGGGGCGATGCCGCCCGAGACGGCGCCCAGACCGTGGCAGCGCGCGCAGTTCTGGTTGTAGGCCGACGAGCCGATTTCCACGGCCTTGTCGACGATCTTCTTGTCCTTGCCGCGATAGGGGTTGGTTTCGGCGGTGCCTTCGATTGCCGGCAGGCCATCGGTTTTCACGGCCTGAGGAACGACGTCACCGTGCGCGGATGCGGATCCGGCCGCGCCCAACGCGGAAACGGTCATGAAGATGAGGGCGGATTTGGAAAGCAGCTTGCGCATTGGGTATTACCTTTTGTGTTGGCGGTTTGCTTGAAACCTGAGGAAAAAACAAAAGGCGGGAGCCCTTGCGGGCCCCCGCCCGTTACGACATCAGCGAGCAGCGGTCTGCGACTTGTGCAGCTTGAACACCCAGAGCATGCCGCCCTGGCTGATCGACTTGACCTTCTTGGCCACTTCACCGCCCCACAGCGGAACGGCGCCACCCCAACCGGAAGCCACGGCAACGAACTGCTCGCCGCCTTCTTCCCAGGTGATGGGCTGGCCGACCACGCCGGAGCCGGTCTGGAACTTCCAGACTTCCTTGCCCGTCTTGGCGTCGAAAGCCTTCAGGAAGCCTTCCGGCGTGCCGGTGAACACGAGGTTGCCGGCGGTGGTCATCACACCACCCCACAGCGGAGCCGGGTTCTTGTATTCCCACACGATCTTGCCGGTCTTGGGATCCATCGCGCGCAGTGCACCGATGTAATCGTCGTACAGCGGCTTGATGGTGAAGCCCGCGCCCAGATAAGCGGCGCCCTTCTTGTACGTGATGGGCTCGTTCCAGATGTCCATGCCCCACTCGTTCGCGGGCACGTAGAACAGGCCCGTGTCTTCGTTGTAGGCCATCGGCATCCAGTTCTTGCCGCCGAGGAACGACGGCGCGGAGAACACCGAATTACCCTTCTCGGCCGAACCCGGATTGCCCGGGCGCGTACCGGCTTCGATCGGGCGGCCGGTCTTCATGTCCATGCCCTTGGTCCACGACTGCTGGGTCACGAACGGCGAGGCGCTGATGAGCTTGCCGTTGGTGCGATCGAGCACGTAGAGAAAGCCGTTGCGGTCGGCCTTGGCGCCGGCCTTCACGGTCTTGTTGCCGTTCTTGTAGTCGAACGGAATGAACTCGTTCACGCCGTCGAAATCCCAGCCATCGTGCGGCGTCGACTGGTAGTGCCAGACGATCTTGCCGGTCTTGGGGCTGATGGCCAGCGTCGACGACGAGTACAGGTTGTCGCCCGGACGCAGGTGCGAGTTCCAGGGCGCCGGGTTGCCAGTGCCGAAGAACAGCAGGTTGGTGTCGGCGTCGTAGTAACCGCCAAGCCAGGGCGCGGCACCACCGGTCTTCCACATGTCACCCGGCCAGGTCTTGCCGGCCTGGCCACCGCTGATGCCGTTCTCC
>JALRLM010000497.1 GCA_023254435.1 Hydrocarboniphaga sp. | reverse complement strand
ATGTGCTTGAAGCTGTGCAGTACCGTGGTGGTGCCCGCGCCCGACGAGCCGGTGACCGCAATGATCGGATGCTTTTTCGACATGGTCCTGGCCCTAGATCAGTTCGGGGCGATACAGCGATCGCTCGTTGAACAGCGGCGACACGAAGGGCTGGTCTTCGCCGGCATCGAATTCGCGGTGATAGCGCTCGATGCGCTCGACCTCGTTGCGCGAGCCCAGGATCACGGGCGTGCGCTGGTGGATGGTCTCGGGCATCACGTCGGCGATGCGCTCTCGCCCCGTGCTGGCGAGCCCGCCGGCCTGTTCGATCAGCATCGACATCGGGCTGGCCTCGTAGAGCAGGCGCAGGCGCCCGGCGCGGTTCGGCAGCTTGGTGTCGCGCGGATACAGGAAGACGCCGCCCCGCATGAGAATGCGGTGCACCTCGGCCACCAGCGAGGCGATCCAGCGCATGTTGAAGTCGCGCTCGCGCACGCCCGTGCGGCCGGCCTTGCATTCGTCGACGTAGCGCATCACGGGCGCTTCCCAGAAGCGCTCGTTGGAGACGTTGATGGCGAACTCGCCGGTATCGGCCGGGATCGTCAGGTCGGGATGCGTGAGCACGAAGTTGCCGGTCTCGCGATCGAGCGTGAAGCCGTGCGTGCCGCGACCCACGCTGAGCACGAGCATGGTCGATGGACCGTAGATGGCATAGCCGGCCGCCACCTGCTCGCGCCCGGCCTGCAGGAACGATTCGGCGGTCGGCGTCTTTCTGCCGTTGTTGCGCGTGACCGAGAAGATGGTGCCCACGGCCACGTTGACGTCGATGTTGGACGAGCCGTCGAGCGGATCGAAAGCCAGCAGATAAGGGCCGCGCGAGCGGTCGCGCGGCGCGGTGCTGGCGATGGCGAAAGGCGCGTCCATCTCCTCCGACACCATGCCGGCGAGCTGGCCACCCCATTCGCACTGGCGCAGCACCACGTCGTTGGTCAGCACGTCGAGTTTCTTCTGCGTTTCGCCCTGGACGTTCTGGGTGTCGAGCGAGCCCAGGTAATCGCCCAGCGCGCCCTTGGAGACCATGGCCGAAATGGCCTTGATGGCGGCGGCGACATCGACGAGCAGGGCCGACAGATCCTGCGCGGACTTGTCGCCGTGCAGTTGTTCGATCAGGAACTTCGACAGCGTGGTCTTTCCATGAAACATGTCCGTTCTCCTCGGGCACGTGGACGGCTGCGGTTCTGCTGTAGCGCTGCTGTTGGCATGCCGATCGCCTCTGCCGGGCGATGTCCGGCATCAGCGATCGGAGATGGCGGCCTCCGGCAGGGCGGCCGCGATCTTCTGCGGGCGCGGCTCGTTGCCGAATACGCGGCTGGCGCGGATGTCGGCCGCGGCGATGGTCATGAGTTCGTCCTTGCCCGAATCGCCTTCGCGCGCACTCATGGCGGTGCGGAACAGGCGTGCGGCCTGGCGCAGGCGCGCGCGATCGAGCGCATTGCGGATCGAGCGCGCATTGGCGAAATGCGCCTGGCTCATGCGCCGCTCGACGTACTCGCGCATCGCCGTCTGCGCCTCGGCATCGAGCCGGTAGTCGATCTGCGTGACCATGAGCTGGGCGATGCGCAGCAGCTCCTCGGCCGAGTAGTCGGGAAAGTCGATGTGATGCGCGATGCGCGAGGACATGCCCGGATTGCTCTGGAAGAAGGTATCCATGCGCGACTTGTAGCCCGCCAGGATCACCACCAGGTCGTCGCGCTGGTTCTCCATGATCTGCAGCAGGATCTCGATCGACTCCTGGCCGTAGTCGCGCTCGTTCTCGGGCCGGTACAGGTAATAGGCCTCGTCGATGAACAGCACGCCGCCCATGGCCTTCTTGAGCACTTCGCGCGTCTTGGGCGCGGTATGGCCGATGTACTGGCCCACGAGGTCGTCGCGCGTCACCGAGACCAGGTGGTTGTGCCGGATGTAGCCGAGCCGGTGCAGGATGTCGGCCATGCGTTGCGCCACCGTGGTCTTGCCGGTACCGGGATTGCCCGTGAAGCACATGTGCAGGCTCGGCGAACCCGAGCGCAGGCCCTGCGCGCGTCGGGCCTTGTCGACGATCAGGTAGGCCGCGATTTCGCTGATGCGCTCCTTGACCGGCGCCAGGCCGATCAGCTCGTCGTCGAGCTGCTGGAGCACCTCGCCGATGCCGGTGTCTCGATAGAGCCTGCGCAGGTCCACCGCGCCCGGTGTGCCGTTGTCCTGATCGTGTCCGCCTGACACTGCGCCGCCCGGAGGCGGCGCAGTGCGGGGACGATCTTCAAGCGTCGTCGCCATGATGACCTCGCCAGCGGCGTCAGTACCGTTCGCCCGCGGGCTTGTCGGCCGCGTACGAATGGATGGAGTAGCGCTGCAGGCGTCCCGCCATTTCCTGGCGATCGAGCCGGAAGCCCGGTTCCTCGACGGGACGATTGACGATGAACGACATGCGTGGCGTTTCCCAGCCGCGCGTGGCGTCGAATGCCGTGACGCGCACGTAGTGGCTGGCGAAGGTCTTGCGACAGGCGTCGATCTCCTGCATCACGCCGGCTGGGTCCTTGAGGTCGAACATCGGCAGCCCGAACATTTCCCAGTAGGTGTTGCGCGGGTGCGGATCGTCGGTGTACTCGACGTTGACGGCCCAGCCCTGCTTGAGTGCGTAGCTGACCTGCGCCTTGATCTGCGCATCGGTGAGATCGGGCAGGAACGAGAACTGGCCTTGCGTGAGTCGGTTGCCGTAGTTGGTCATCATGGTGCGTTCTCCTTATGCGCTGGCCGTCGCGGTGGGCACGAAGTCGGCGGTGTCGGTCGACTCGTAGTTGAAGGTGATGTCGCCCCAGGTATCGAGCGCGGCCTTGAGCGGGCTGCAGTGCCTGGCCGCCTGCTGCAGGATCTGCGGTCCTTCGGCCAGGTAGTCGCGGCCTTCGTTGCGCGCCATGATCATGGCCTCGAGCGCCACGCGATTCGCCGTCGCACCGGCCTGGATGCCCATGGGATGGCCGATGGTGCCGCCACCGAACTGCAGCACCACGTCCTCGCCCAGGTAGTGGATCAGCTGGTGCATCTGGCCGGCGTGGATGCCGCCCGAGGCCACCGGCATCACCTTGTTGAGCGAGGCCCAGTCCTGGTCGAAGAACAGGCCGTGTTCCAGGCTGACCCGCGTCTTGTCCTCGCGCAGCGTGTCGTAGAAGCCCTTGATCATCAGCGGATCGCCTTCGAGCTTGCCCACCACGGTACCGGCGTGGATGTGATCGACGCCGGCCATGCGCATCCACTTGCAGATCACACGGAAGTTCATGCCGTGGTTCTTCTGCCGCGAATACGTGGAGTTGCCGGCGCGATGCAGATGCAGGATCACATCGTTCTTGCGCGCCCACTTGGCCATGCTCTGGATCGCCGTGTAGCCGACGACGAGGTCGATCATGATGATGCCGGTGCCCAGTTCCTTGGCGAAGTCGGCGCGCTCGTACATGTCTTCCATGGTGCCGGCGGTGACGTTGAGGTAGTGGCCCTTGACCTCGCCGGTGGCCGCGCTGGCCTTGTTGACCGCTTCCATGCAGTAGAGAAAACGGTCGCGCCAATGCATGAACGGCTGGCTGTTGATGTTCTCGTCGTCCTTCACGAAGTCCAATCCGCCCTTGAGAGCTTCGTACACGACGCGGCCGTAGTTACGGCCCGACAGGCCCAGCTTGGGCTTGGTTGTGGCACCCAGCAGCGGGCGACCGAATTTGTCCAGGCGCTCGCGCTCCACCACGATGCCGGTGGCCGGGCCCTGGAAGGTCTTGAGATAGGACACCGGAATGCGCATGTCTTCCAGGCGCAGGGCCTTCACCGCCTTGAAGCCGAACACGTTGCCGATGATCGACGCCGTGAGGTTGGCGATGGAACCGGGCTCGAACAGATCGAGGTCGTAGGCGATGTAGGCGAAGTACTGCGCCTCGGTCTTGGTGCCCGGGCCGGTGTTGGGCACCTTGTCGACGCGATAGGCCTTGGCGCGATACAGCTCGCAGGCGGTCAGGCGATCGGTCCAGACCACGGTCCAGGTCGCAGTCGACGATTCACCAGCGACGGCCGCCGCAGCCTCCTCGGGATCGACGCCTTCCTGCGGCGTGATGCGGAACAACGCGATCACGTCGGTTTCCTTGGGCGCGTAGTCCGGCTCCCAGTAGCCCATTTTCTTGTACGGGATCACGCCCGACTTGTAGCGGGCGTTGGTGTTGCCGGTGACGCGTTGGCTGGTCGATGCGCTCATCTTTGGGTTCTCCTCCGTGCTTGAGTTCGCTGTCCGTTCGCGGCTCGTTGAACGCATCCTTGCCGTCGCCATACCCAAAGTAAATTCAATCTTTCTTTCGTTTCTTTAAGCGATCGCTTATGTTTCGCCGCCATGGCCTCCACGATGAAGCTCACGCGGCGCATCACGCTTCGGCAGCTCGAGGTGTTCTGCGAGGCCGCGCGCCAGCTCAATTTCTCCGACGTGGCCGAGTCGCTGTCGCTGACGCAGCCGGCCATCACCATGCAGATCCGCCAGCTCGAGGACGCGGTGGGCCTGACGCTGTTCGAGAAGAACGGCCGTCGCAAGACGCTGACCGAGGCCGGCGTGCGCATGCTGGAGCACGCGTCGCGCATCCTCGGCGAGGTGCACGACACCGAGCAGTCGCTGCTCGCGCTCAAGGGCCTGTCGGACGGCAGCATCACCGTGGGCCTGGTGAGCACGGCCAACCACTTCGCACCGCGCCTGCTGGCGGCTTTCAGCCAGCGGCACCCGGGCGTGGAGGTGCGCTTCGTGGTCGGCAATCGCGAGGCGCTCGTGAGCCTGCTCAAGGACAACCGGACCGATCTGGCGATCATGGGGCGGCCGCCGGGGGAGCTCGAAACCCTGTCCGAGCCGCTGGCGCAGAACCCGCACGTGCTGGTGGCGCCGCCCACGCATGCGCTGCGCAAGCGACGCAACATCGACCTGCATCGCCTGCGCAACGAAACCTTCCTGCAGCGCGAGGCGGGCTCGGGCACGCGCGGCGTGATGGAGGAATTCTTTCGCGGTTATCTGTTCAAGCCGCAGCGCATCCTGTCGCTGGGCAGCAACGAAACCGTCAAGCAGTCGGTGATGGCCGGCCTGGGCCTGAGCGTGCTGTCGCTGCACACGCTGGCGCTGGAGCTGCGCGCGGGCGAGATCGTGTGCCTGGACGTGGTTGGCCTGCCGCTGCAGCGCACCTGGCACGTGGTGCATCTGCGCCGGCGCCCGCTGTCGCCGGCGGCGGCGGCGTTCCGGCGCTTTCTGATCGAGCAGACGCAGGCGCATCTGAACCAGACCTACGACGGCCTGATCTGAGCGTCGAAGGGCGAGGGCAGCGCGCGCTTCACAGCCGTTCGGGAAAGGCCTCGGTGACCGTCATCACCGAACCCGCCTGCATGCCGTCGTAGCCGGCCAGGCCGTTGATGGCGGCCTTGAGTTCGGCGCTGCGCAGGCTCGCGAGCACGCGCAGCATCGTCGACGAGTTCAGGAAGTCGGCATTGCAGGCGAAGAAATAGCGTTCGCTGCTGAGCGGCAGGAAATCGAGGCCGAAGCGCTTGGCCGGCGTTTCGACCCCGAAGCCGACGTCGGCCATGCCGCTGGCGACGAAGGCGGCGACGGCGGCATGCGTGTACTCGCTGGTGTCGTAGCCTTCGATGCGCTTCGCATCGACCTTCTCCTTGCCCAGCAGCAGATCGAGCAGCATGCGCGTGCCTGAGCCGAGCTGGCGATTGACGAAGCGCAGGTCGTCGCGCGTGAGATCGGCGAGGCCGCGCACGCGCTTGGGGTTGCCGCGCGCCACCATGAGTCCCTGGCGACGAGTGGCGAGCCAGATCAGACGATGATTGGACTGCAGCCACGGCCGGTACGGCTGCAAGGCCTGCTGCTGGAACTCGCCGAGCGGTACGTGGAAGCCCGCCAGATCGCAGCCGCCGGCATTGAGCGCGGTCAGCGCCTCGATGCTGCTGCGGTACTTGAGATCGAGCGGAATCTGCTGGCGCGCGAACCAGTCGCGCAGCAGTTCCACCGCGAAGCCGTGGCTGGCCTGCAGGCGCAGAATGCCCTGCGCGTCGGACAGCGCGCGTTCGAGCTCCACCTCGAGCTCGGAGGCCAGGCTGTCGAGCACGGGCGACAGGCGCGCCGTGATGCGGCGGTCGGCCCAGACGAGCTTTTCGCCGAGCGGGGTCAGGATGGCACCGCGTCCGCGCCGGCTTTCCACCAGCGGCACGCCGAAGGCCTGATGACCTTCCTGCAGGATGCCCCAGGCATAGCGATACGACAGGTTCATGCGCTCGCAGGCGCCCACGAGCGTGCCGGTTTCGTCGATGCCCACCAGCAGTTCGACCACGCGCGGCAGCAGATGGCGTTCGTCTCCACGAGCCAGCTGCCATTGCGGCTTGATGGAAAGCTTGAACATGTCGAAGCTCCGATATTTAGGCTTTCTATAGCTTATTTAAAATGGCGTCGAAAGCCGATTGTTCTGGCTCGGGCTCAGGGAGTGTTAGTTTTAACGCGATCAAAGTCTAGTCCGCACTGCCCGTTGAATATGTTGTAGTCAACCGATAGGGTGAGGTTTCAAGGTCCGGCGCCAGATCGGATCGCAACGTGCGTAGGAGCAGACATGGCCAGCCTTGCAACCGCCAGCCCGAACCCAGTCGACAGCGCAGCTCATGGCAGCTTTCTCTCCAAACAGAGAACCATCGCGGGGCCCGGCTTCAGCCGCTGGCTGGTGCCGCCTGCGGCCTTGTGCATCCACCTGTGCATCGGCATGGCCTATGGCTTCTCGGTGTTCTGGCTACCGCTGTCCAAGGCCGTCGGCATCACCCAGCCGATCGCCTGCGAGGCCGACATGAGCTTCTTCGCACTGCTGGTGGCCGCGCATTGCGACTGGAAGATCAGCCAGCTGGGCTGGATGTACACGCTGTTCTTCGTCTTCCTGGGCTGCTCCGCCGCGATCTGGGGCGGCTGGCTAGAGCGTGCGGGGCCGCGCAAGGCCGGCGTGGTGTCGGCCTGCTGCTGGTGCGGCGGCCTGCTGATTTCGGCGCGCGGTGTCTATCTGCACCACACTCAGCAAAGACAAACTTTTCAAAAGCAGGATCACCGAATAGTTTTTGGGTGTTCTGGATCCGAAGAGCTTGAGCAGCTGGATCCAGAGACAACGAAGTCAGCATATGGAA
>JALRLM010000433.1 GCA_023254435.1 Hydrocarboniphaga sp. | reverse complement strand
ACTTCGCCGACAACGCCTGGCGCTTCGGCTGCTTCTGCGAGGTGGTGCACGGGCTGGCGCTGGGCGCGGCGGGCTGGCGCGCCGACGTGGTCCACGCCAACGACTGGCAGACCGGGCCCGCGCTGTCCTGGCTGTCGACCGAGGCGCAGCGGCCGCGCCTGGTCTTCACCATCCACAACATCGCCTATCAGGGCTGGTACGGCCGCGAGGCCTTCGACTTCCTGGGCCTGCCGCGCTCGCTCTGGTCCATCGACGGCGTGGAGATGCACGGCGGCTTCAACTTCATGAAGGCCGGCCTGTCGGCCGCCGACTTCATCACCACGGTGAGCCCCAACTACGCGCGCGAGATCCAGACGCCCGAATACGGCAACGGCCTCGACGGCCTGCTGCGCTGGCGTGCCGGCCGGCTCGTGGGCATCGTCAACGGCGTGGAAACCGAAGCCTGGTCGCCGTCCACCGATCCGCTGATCGCGCGGCGCTTTTCGGCCGCCAGCCTCAAGCAGGGCAAGAACGCCAACAAGAAGGCGCTGCAACAGGAGCTGCGCCTGGCCGAGGACGCCGATGCCGCGCTGATCGGCATCGTCACGCGCCTGGCCGAGCAGAAAGGCACGGACCTGGTGCTGGGCGCGCTCGACACGCTGCTGGCGCGGCATCCGTCGCTACAGTTCGCCGTGCTGGCCTCGGGCGACAAGCATCAGGAGCATCTGCTGCGCGAAGCCAGCCACCAGTATCCGGGCCGCGTCGGCGTGCACCTGCGCTACGACGAACGCCTGGCGCATTGCATCGAGGCCGGCGCCGATCTGTTCCTGATGCCCTCGCGCTTCGAACCCTGCGGCCTCAACCAGATGTACAGCCAGCGCTACGCCACCGTGCCGGTGGTGCGCCGCACGGGCGGCCTCGTCGATACCGTCATCGACGCCACGCCCGAGACCCTGGCCGACGGCACGGCGACCGGCGTGCACTTCGAGCATGCCGACGTCAGCGGCGTGATCTGGGGCGTGGAACGCGCGCTGGAGCTCAAGGCCGATGCCCGGATCTGGAAGGCCCTGCAGCTGGCCGGCATGGCGCGCGATTTCTCCTGGGAGAGCGCCGCGCAGCAGTACCTGGAGCTGTATCGCCGACCGCTGTGAGGCCGTGGCGGGGCTGTCGAAGCGGCGGGATCCGCTTCGCCATCGCGCCCCACCCCGGCTCAAGGCAGCAGCGCCGACCGTGGAGCGGGACAGCGCGCAGCGCGGCGCCCGCCGGAGCGCCACGCAGGCTGCTAGCCGTCGCCGAACGGCGCCTCGACGCCGACCGGCAGCGCGCCGCGACGACACCGGCGGCTCAAGCCGGATACGGGTTCTGCCGATACCGGGCCAGACCCCCTTTCGTCTTTCCGGCACCCGATGCAATCCGGCTATTCCAAACTGTTGCAGATGGCCGAGAGCTGGCGCAGCGATACCGCCGCCGCCCTCTTCTACGTCGATCTGTGCCAACTGCGTTCGGTCAACCGCCTGGCCTCGCCCGAAGCGGGCGACCGCCTGGTCGCCGATGTCGCGCGCTGCCTGCGCGCCTGGGCGGGCCGCGACGGACTGTCGGCGCGCCTGTGGAGCGACGAGTTCGTCGCCATCAAGCCGCTCGATCACGCCCAGCAGGCGGCCGAGGAAGCGCACGGCCTGCGCGCCCAGCTGACCGCGCTGAGCTATTCGGGCAGCTACGGCTCGGGTTCGCTGGCGGTGTCGATCGGCGTGGTGCCGTTGCGCAAGCCCTACGAGTGGGCGACGGCGCTGGCCCAGGCCGAGGCGGCCTGCGAGCAGGCCAAGCATCGCGGCCTCAACCAGATTCATTTCCACACCGGCGCCCAGGCAATCACCACGCCGCAGAACGGCGCCGACTCGGTGGCGGAGTTCCGCCGCCTGCTCGAAGCCGGCAGCCTGGCCCTGCACCCGCAGCCCATCCTCGACATCCGCAGTACGCAGCCGCGCGTGGCCAAGGCCGAGTTCCTGCTGCGCATCGACCGCGGCGGCAACTGGACACCGCCGCCGCGCGGCATGGTGGAGTCGCTGGAACTGCATGGCCTGTCGACCGAGCTCGACGGCTTTTCGTCCAATCACCTGCTGGGCTGGGTCGACGACCAGCGCGCCGTGCTCGATCGCCTCGACTCGGTGTCGTTCAACCTGTCGGCGTCCTCGTTCATGGACGGCATGTTCATGGGCAAGCTGTTCGACGAGGTGCGGCTGGCGCGCGTCCCGCGCAACAAGCTGTGCATCGAGATCACAGAAACCGCCGCGATCAAGCACCTGAACGTGGCCGCCGAGGTGATCCTGGACTTCAAGATGATCGGCTGCCGCTTCTCGCTCGACGACTTCGGCGCCGGCCTGTGCTCGTTCGGCTACCTGCACGCGCTGCCGGTGGACGAGGTGAAGATCGACGGTCAGTTCATCCGCGAGCTGGCGACCAGCTCGGTATCGGAGAAGATCGTCCGCGCCATCTACCAGGTGGCGCGCGCCACCGGCAAGACCACGGTCGCCGAGTTCGTCGACGACCCGCGCAAGCTGTCGATCCTGCAGGAGATCGGCTTCGACTACGGCCAGGGCTGGCTGTTCTCGCCCACCGTGGCGCCCGAGCGCTTCATCGAGATGGTGATGACCGAACGCCGCGCACGCCCGGCCGCGGTGACGCTGAACTAGGAAGGCTCTAGCGAGACCGCGCGCCGGACACGGCGGCCAGCCCGGTCAGGGCTTATCAATTCCGACGAGCTGAACGTCTTCCCCGGTCAGCATTCAGCTTTCTCGCTATAAAATAGAGAGCTGATGCTTATATAAGCACCTTACCCCGGGGTTGATCGACGATGTCGTATTGGACGGCCGCAGGCCGGCTATTCGCATGCACTTGCGCGCTGGCGGTAATGCCGGCATTCGGCTTCGGCCTTGACGACGTGGCCGCCAAGGCCAAGACGCTGGCCGAGCAGCCCTACAAAAAGCCCGAAAACACCCTGCCCAAGGAGCTCTCCGAGCTCGGCTACGATCAGGTCCGCGACATCCGCTTCAAGCCCGACAAGGCGCTGTGGCGGTCGCGCAAGCTGCCGTTCGAGATACAGTTCTTCCATCCGGGCGGCCTGTACAACGTGCCGGTCAAGATCAACGTGGTCGCCGCCGACGGCAGCAATCCGCTGGCCTTCAATGCCGCCGACTTCGACTACGGCAACAACAAGGGCCTGGACCCGACGCGATTCAAGGACATCGGCTTCGCCGGCTTCCGCGTCCATTCCAACGTCAACAAGACCGACTACAAGGACGAGGTGCTGGTCTTTCAGGGCGCGAGCTACTTCCGCGGCCTGGGCAAGGGCCAGCGCTACGGCCTGTCGGCGCGCGGCCTTGCCGTGGACACGGCGCAGCTCTCGGGCGAGGAGTTTCCGTACTTCACCGAGTTCTGGCTGTCGTGGCCCAGTCCCAAGGACGACCACCTGGTCATCTACGCGCTGCTCGACTCGCGCCGCGTGACGGGCGCCTACCGCTTCGAACTCAAGCCCGGCGCGACCACGACCATGGACGTCAGCGCCCGCATCTTCCCGCGCGAGCGCATCGACAAGATCGGCATCGCGCCGCTGACCAGCATGTTCGCCTTCGGCGAGAACCAGCGCTCGCAGGTCGAGGACTATCGTCCCGAGGTGCACGATTCCGACGGCCTGCTCGTGCACACGGGCTCCGACGAGTGGATCTGGCGTCCGCTGTCCAATCCGCGCCGCCTGCTGGTGACCAGCTTCTCGACCACCAATCCCAAGGGCTTCGGCCTGCAGCAGCGCGACCGCGACTTCGGCAACTACCAGGACCTGGAGGCGCGCTACGACATCCGCCCCAGCGCCTGGGTGACGCCC
This sequence comes from Hydrocarboniphaga sp., assembly GCA_023254435.1. Taxonomy (GTDB): domain Bacteria; phylum Pseudomonadota; class Gammaproteobacteria; order Nevskiales; family Nevskiaceae; genus Hydrocarboniphaga. The sequence continues at coordinate 2,084 of JALRLM010000433.1, read as the reverse complement.
AAGGGCGACTGGGGTCCGGGCCGGGTCGAACTCGTGCAGATTCCCTCGCCCGACGAGACCAACGACAACATCGTCGCCTACTGGGTCTCCGACAAGCCGCCCGCGCCGGGCGACTCGATGGAGATGGCCTACAGCATCGCCTGGCAGAAGGACGAGGAAACCCATCCGCCGACCAGCTGGGTGACGCAGTCGCGCCGCGGTCACGGCTGGGTCAAGGAGCCCGACAACACCATCCGCATGATGGTCGACTTCGAAGGCCCCGCGCTCAAGGATCTGGACCAGGATTCCAAGGTGTTCCCGGGACTGTGGCTGTCCGACAACGGCGAACTGCTGGAGCGCCAGGTGTCGCCCAACGAGGTCACCGGCGGCTGGCGCCTGTCGTTCCGCTTCCGCCGCCTGGATGCCGAAAAGCCGGTGGAAATGCGCGCCTTCCTGCGCCGCGATCAGGAGTCGATCTCGGAGACCTGGAGCTACATCCTCGCGCCCTGATAGGGTTTGCGAGGGTGTCCGGGCGATTCCTGCTGCGCTGCCGCACAATATGGCCGTGAACGACGCTCCGATCTCAACGCCCCCCGCTCCCCACGCTCGCTCCGGCCGCCTGCAGGCCTACGTCGATAAGCTGCGCCTGTCGGCCGAACGCCGCGAGCGCCTGCTTGCCGAGGCTCTGGCCAGCGCCGAACCCTGGTCGCAGCTGCATCGCGAAATGAGCCGCGCGCCGGCCTCCGACTCGACCGACCCGGCCTGGCAGTCGATGCCGCAGCGCCTGTCGCAGCTGTGGCCCGAAACCGCCAGCGAGCGCCAGGGCGAGCAGATCGCCCGCGTGGTGCAGACCGACAACCACGGTCGCACGCGCCTGCACACGATGCCGCCCATCGAACGCGCCTTCATGAAGCCGCGGCCCTGGGCCAACAACCCGTTCAAGCGCTGGTGGCGCGCCAGCTTCGGCCGTCGCGGCCGCCTGGCGTCGCGCAGCCAGGATGAGGACGTGAAGCCCGACGCGCCCGATCCGGTCGGCCGCTGGAACTGGGCCGCGCGCTTTCGTCGGCTGATCCTGCTGGGCTTTGTGCTGGGCCAGACCTATCTGGCGGTCTACCTGATGACGGCCGTGCTGCCGTACCACGGCAGCCACTGGCTCGAGATGATCATCCTGGTGCTCTACGCGGTCCTGTTCGCGTGGGTGGGCGCGGGTTTCTGGACCGCGCTGATGGGCTTCTGGTGCCTGCTCGTCGGGCGCGACAAATATTCGATCAACGGCACCACGCCGGTGGACCAGCCGATCGCGGCCGAAACCAAGACCGCCATCCTGGTGCCGATCTGCAACGAGGACGTGGCCCGCGTCATGGCCGGCGTGCGCGCCACCTACGACAGCCTGGCGCGCACCGGCAAGCTCAAGCATTTCGAGTTCTTCATCCTCTCGGACACCTACGACGCCGACACGCGCGTGGCCGAGCTGCAGGCCTGGCTGACGATGTGCCGCGAGGTCGACGGCTTCGATCACATCCACTACCGCCGCCGCACGCATCGCATCCGCCGCAAGTCCGGCAACGTCGCCGACTGGTGCCGCCGCTGGGGCAGCCGCTTCAACTACATGATCGTGCTCGACGCCGACTCGGTGATGTCGGGCGAGTGCCTGGTGCGCCTGACCCAGCTCATGGAAGCGCATCCGAGCGCGGGCATCATCCAGACCGCGCCCTGGGCCGCCGGCCGCGACACCCTGTACGCGCGCATCCAGCAGTTCGCCACGCGCGTCTACGGCCCGCTGTTCACCGCCGGCCTGCACTTCTGGCAGCTCGGCGAGAGCCACTACTGGGGCCACAACGCGATCCTGCGGGTGGCGCCGTTCATGCGGCACTGCGCGCTGTCCAAACTGCCCGGCAAGGGCTCGATGTCGGGCGAAATCCTCAGCCACGACTTCGTCGAGGCCGCGCTGATGCGCCGCGCCGGCTGGAGCAGGTCGAGCGGTGGGCGCTGGAGAAGGAGACGGAGGCGCTGGCGCAGGTCCGCGCACTCACGGGCCACCGTATCGCGGTGGGCGATGTGTGGAAGCCGGGGGCGATCGCCCCGGCCCTGGAGTATATCGGGAT
>JALRLM010000261.1 GCA_023254435.1 Hydrocarboniphaga sp. | reverse complement strand
TCAACACGCTTGAGACCCTGTCGGTGACGGCGCGCGGGCTGGGGCTGGAGCAGATCACCGATGCCTGGCTGCTGCAGGTGCTGGGCGAGCGGCTGCGCCGCTACGACAAGGGCGGCGAGCAGTTCTACGACACGATCAGTGCGTTGCACAAGAGCGTGCGCGGCTCCGACCCCGACGCGGCGCTGTACTGGTTCGCGCGCATGCTCGACGGCGGTGTCGATGCCGGATACGTGGCGCGCCGGCTCGTGCGCATGGCGGTCGAGGATATCGGCCTGGCCGATCCGCGTGCGCAGCAGATCTGTCTCGACGGCTGGGACACGTTCGAGCGCCTGGGCAGCCCCGAAGGCGAACTCGCGCTGGCGCAGGCCGTGGTCTATCTGGCCGTGGCGCCCAAGAGCAACGCGGTCTACACCGCCTACAACACCGCGCGCGCGCTCGTGGAGCGAACGGGTACGCTCGAGGTGCCGCTGCACATCCGCAACGCGCCGACGCAGCTCATGAAAGACCTCGGCTACAAGGCCGGCTATCGCTACGACCACGACGAGCCCGGTGCCGTTGCGGCAGGGCAGCAGTTTCTGCCCGACGCCCTGGTCGGTACCGAGCTCTACCAGCCCACCGCCCGCGGCCTCGAAAGCAAGATCGCCGACAAGCTCGCGCAGTTGCGGGCGCTCAAGCGTAGCGGCGCATGAGCAACGCCACGCTCTGGCTGTGCGTGATGCTGGCCGGTGCATTGGGCACCGGCGCACGCTTCGGTACCAACCTGGCGCTGCGTGGCGTGCTCGGCGTTTTTCCAGCGGCGACGCTGACGGTCAACATCGTCGGCAGCCTGGCGATGGGTGCCGTCGCCGGCTGGGCACAGTCGCGCGCCTCGTTCTCTGAACCGCTGCGACTGACGCTGGCGACGGGCTTCCTCGGTGGCTTCACGACCTTCTCGGCCTTCTCGATCGAGACACTGACCCTGTGGCGTGACGGGCAGGGGGCGCTGGCCTTGCTCAACGTGGCGCTCAACCTGGTGCTGGGCATCGCCGCCTGCGCCTTGGGTTATGCACTGGCCCGGGCGGGCTGAGCGCGATCGCATCGCGGCTATACTGCGCGCCCGTTTTCATCCGGAAGCCGTTCCATGCTGGACCCCAAGCGTCTTCGCGCCAATCCCGAGGCCGTCGCCGTGCAGCTTGCGCGCCGTGGCTATTCATTCGATCTGCCGCGCTTCACCGAGCTGGAATCCGCGCGCAAGCAGCTGCAGAGCGAAACCGAGAAACTGCAGGCCGAGCGCAACGCCGGCTCCAAGCGCATCGGGCAGGCCAAGGCCAAGGGCGAGGATGCTGCGCCGATCCTGGCCGACATGGAGTTGATCAAGGACAAGCTGTCGCGCAACGAGCAGGCGCTGTCGACGCTGCAGGCCGATTTCGAAAACTTTCTGCTCGGCATTCCCAACGTGCCGCAGGATTCCGTGCCCGATGGGCGCGACGAGAACGACAACGTCGAGTTGCGTCGCTGGGGTACGCCGCGCACGGCCGAAGGTGCCAAGGATCACGCCGATCTGGGCGAAGCGCTGGGGCAGATGGATTTCACGGTCGCCGCCAAGCTTACGGGCGCGCGCTTCACCGTGCTGCGCGGCGGTCTGGCTCGCCTGCATCGCGCGCTGACGCAGTTCATGATCGATACGCACGTGCAGGAACACGGCTACGAAGAGCATTACGTTCCCTACATCGTCAACGCGGCAAGCCTGCGCGGCACCGGCCAGTTGCCGAAGTTCGGTGACGACCTGTTCGCGCTCAAGGGCGAGGACGGCACCGACTGGCGCCTGATCCCGACTGCCGAAGTGCCGCTGACCAATCTGCTACGCGACGAGATCGTGGCAGGCGATACGCTGCCGAAGAAGTTCGTCGCGCATACGCCGTGTTTTCGCGCCGAAGCCGGCGCGGCCGGTCGCGATACTAAGGGCATGATCCGCCAGCACCAGTTCGAGAAGGTGGAGCTGGTCTGGGCCGTACGCCCCGAGGAGTCGGCCGACGCACTCGAGCAACTGGTGCGCCATGCCGAAGCGATCCTGCAGAAGTTGGACCTGCCTTATCGCGTGCTGGCGCTGTGCACGGGCGACATGGGTGCGACCGCGGCCAGAACCTACGACATCGAAGTCTGGCTGCCGTCGCAGAATCGCTACCGCGAGATCAGCTCCTGCTCCAACTGCGAGGACTTCCAGGCACGTCGCATGCTGGCGCGCTATCGCACCGCAGCGGGCAAGGTCGAACTGCTGCACACGCTCAACGGCTCGGGCCTCGCCGTGGGCCGCACGTTGGTGGCGATTCTGGAGAACAATCAGCAGGCCGACGGCTCGATCCGCGTTCCCGAAGCGCTGAAATCCTACATGGGTGGCGCCGAAACGATAACAGCCTGATCGCGCGGCCGCGCGATCAGGCTGTCGAGCTCGGTGAGCAGGCCGCAGCCCGCTCACCGGCTATAAGCTCGGGCTGACCGAAGTCGCGGGCCTTCGTGCCCGGCGCGTCGGTCGGGCAGAGCCTTACTTGGCCGCGAGGCTGGCGAAGTGGTTGCGCACGCCGACGATCGGATTGCCGGGCACGACCTGACCTTTCTTCTGCTTGCCCGTCAGCGGCACGATGCCGGGATTCGAGCCACCACCAGCGGTTACACCCGCTGCGGTGTCGATACCACGACCGCCGGTGCCGGAACTACCGGACGAGCCGGTCTGCGCGAAGGCTGCGGAACTGAACATGCCGAGGGTCAGCACGGCGGTGAGGGCGAGGGCTTGGGATTTCATCACGACGTCTCCATGAAGCTTGCGACCCGACCCCTATCAGGCAGGCCGCTCAATGATCCGAGTGGGGGGACTTGGATCGAAACAGGATCGAAACGGACTTAGAAGGACCAACCAATACCGACCGAAGCGCCGAATTCCGTCTTGGTACCGTGATCCTCACCGAGGTTGACGGCACCCAGCGTGATCGTCAGCGGAACGTACTTGGGCAGCGGCGCGATCGACAGGCCTGCATTGGCGAAGCGGCCGGTGTACTCGGCGATCAGCGACAGCCAGTGCGTAAAGTAGAAGGCGCCCGAACCGATGATGCCGACGCCGTCTTCTTCGGGTTCGTTGTACAGGTTATTGCCGATGCCGACTGTGAACACGGTGGCGAACTGTCCGACCGGGAACATCTTCGACACCACCGCGTAGACGCTGGATTCGTTGCTTTCACGGAAGCCACGGCTGCCCCAGCGACCGGTGCCGTTGACGCCGGCGGCGAACGAGGCGTAGCCACCCAGGTTGGTGTGCAGCTTGAGGCCGATGGAGCCCGATTCACCGAAGGAGTCGTCGCTGTTGGCGCCGGTCAGCGAAGAGCTGATGACGGCGACTTCGAGCGCGACTGCGTCGTCGGCATCGCCAAGGCCGAAGGCCACAGCGGCAGATCCGTCCAGATCCTGATCGGCCCCTTCCAGCGTCTCGCCGTAAACGCCGGCACCGAAGGAACCCCATTCGGCACCGAACGCGACGGGTGCCAGGAACGACGATGCCGCAAAACCCCGCATGCTGCTATTAGCGGCGGCGCTCGACGCCGTTTCGGCGCCCTGAGCTGAGACAGCGTTGCTCGCGAGCAAGCCCGCGCCGGCAACGATTGCCGTCCATCCTTTGATCATTACCGCTCTCCCTATTGGCTTATAGTCACAGTGCATTAATTGATGTACTGCCGCCGCATCATTGTGCGAAAAAGCTGAACGCACAATGTCCGTTCATCCAGATTGAGGATGACAGGGGAAATTCGCGAATTTTTTTAACGGCTTACAAAGCCTCGTCTAAGCTTTGACTAATTTGCAAGCCAAGGCGGCACGCACAATTTCCGCAACGGATCGTTGCAGATCGCAGTGGATCAAACCGAGCAATCGGTCAGGTTCCTGCGCGTCAGCCCGAAATCGCGCGCCGACCGAAACGAACGACCGGCACCGAGTCTGAAGCGCTCTGGTAACGCAGGGACGGAGCCTTGAAGGCCGCCAGGCAGCGCTGCGGATCCTGGTCGGCGCGCAGATGCAGCGAAGAAAAGCCGCAGCGCAGCAGTTCTCCGATCTGGTCGAGCACGACGGCCTGGCCAGTGGCACGCAGGTCCCCCTGATAGCCATAGCGGTCGCGCAACAGACGCGCCTGGCTGTAGGCGCGACCGTCGGCGAAGCCTGGGAACTGCAGCACCAGCAAGGGCGCTGCCAGCAGCGGGTCGATATTCGCCGCGACGTCCAGCGTATTGGGCAGTAGCAGGCCGATACGCGAACGACTGTCGCCGAGTGCGTCCTGTTCCTTCTCGAAGCGATCCCAGCCGATCAGCGCAGAGCCCGAGGCTGGAATCGCGGCGTCGTCGGCGACGAGAGGGTAGGTGTCGTCGATGATTTCGCCAGCATGGATCAGGGTCATGCGGACACCGCTTCGCGGTCGTAGAGCTTGGTTTTGAACGGCGCCATGCCGACGCGCCGGTAGCAGTCGAGAAAACTCTCGTCCTCGCTGGTGCGGGTGTCGAGGTAGATCTCGATGATCTTCTGGATGGCGTCTGCGATTTCGCCGCGGCCGAATGAAGGGCCGGTGCGATCGCCGAGGCTGGCGTCGTTCTCGGCGGAGCCGCCGAGCGTCACCTGATACCACTCCTCACCCTTCTTATCGACGCCGAGAATGCCGATGTGGCCCACGCTGTGATGGCCGCAGCCATTCATGCAACCCGACATCTTGACCTTGATCGGGCCGACGTCGTACTGGTCGTCCAGGTTGTCGAAACGATCGAAGATGTCCTGCGCCACGCCGATCGAGCCGGCATTGGCCAGCGAGCAGAAATCCAGGCCCGGGCAGCAGATCAGGTCGGTCAGCAGGCCGATGTTGGGCGTCGCCAGGCCGAGCTCGTTGAGTCGCTGCCAGACCACGTACAGGTCGGACTGCCTGACGTCAGCGAACACCAGATTCTGATCGTGCGTGGCGCGAATCTCGCCGAACGAATGGCGATCGGCCAGTTCGGCGACGGCGTCGAGCTGGGTGTCGGTGATGTCGCCCGGCGCGATGCCGGACGCCTTCAGCGAGACGAACACGATGTGGTAGCCCGGCACGCGATGCGCGGCAATGTTGCGCTTGGCCCAGGCCGCGAAGGCGCTGTCCTGCGCCAGTTTGTCGGCGAAGGAAGTGTCATCGGCCGCGCCGGCGTCGTACTCGAAGGTATCGAAGCGCGATTTCATGTAGTCGATGTCGCCCGGCGCGAGCTTGAGCTCGCCGTCGTTGATCTGTGCCCATTCGGCTTCGACCATGTCGCGGAACTTGTCGGCGCCGGTTTCCTTGACCAGGATCTTGATGCGCGCCTTGTACATGTTGTCGCGACGTCCGAGGCGGTTGTACACGCGCAGAACGGCTTCCAGGTACGACAGCAGATCGAGCTCCGGCAGGAACTCGCGAATCTTCACGCCGATGATCGGCGTGCGGCCCAGGCCGCCGCCCACATAAACGGTGTAGCCGAGTTCGCCGGCCTCGTTGTGCACGATCTGCACGCCGATGTCGTGCACGCGGATTGCCGCGCGATCGCTGGTCGTGGCCGAAAACGCGATCTTGAACTTGCGCGGCAGCCAGTTGAATTCCGGGTGGAACGTCGCCCACTGGCGCGTGATCTCGCAGTAGGGCCGGGGATCGACGAGCTCGTCCTTGGCGACGCCGGCCAGGTGGTCGCTGGTGATGTTGCGGATGCAGTTGCCCGAGGTCTGGATGGCGTGCATCTGCACCGACGCCAGGTCGGCCAGGATGTCCGGCACGCGAGCCAGTTCGGGCCAATTGAACTGAATGTTCTGGCGCGTCGTGAAATGCCCGTAATTCTTGTCGTAGGTGCGGGCGATGTGCGCGAGCATGCGCACCTGGGCACTCGACAGCAGTCCGTAGGGGATCGAGATGCGCAGCATGGGCGCAAATCGCTGAATATAAAGCCCATTCCGTAGTCGCAGTGCCCGGAATTCCTCGTCGGGCAGCTCGCCGGCAAGGAAGCGACGGGTCTGGTCTCGATACTGGACGACACGTTCGTCCACCAGGGCCTGATCGTATTGGTCGTAGCGGTACATCGAAGCATCCCGCCGAAAAACGGCATGAGCGAGGGATTGGGGGCAGGAAGGCTATCAGGCCCGCCGCATCCCCCACAGTGGACTTCGATTATATGGTAAGAACCATATCGAATAAGCCCCAGTACAGGCCCCTCAGCATACCGGCTTCGCGCTTCTATTAAAGAAGATGCATCGATTCGATCAGCTCGCGGGTTCGTGCCGTGCGCTCTTCGTGATCCGGAATATCGGCGACCGTTTCGACCAGCTCGTGCGTCAGGTGAGGGGCGAAGGTCTGCATGAACTCGTACATGTAACCCCGCAGGAACAGCCCGCGACGGAACCCGATGTGGGTCGTGCTGGGTTCGAACAGGTGGTCGGCCTTGAGGCAGACCAGATCGGCGTCGGTCTTGGGGTCGTAGGCCATGTCGGCGACGATGCCCACGCCCAGGCCCAGGCGCACGTAGGTCTTGATGACGTCAGCGTCGACCGCCGTCAGCACCACGTCGGGACGCAGGCCATGGGCGGTGAAGGCCTGGTCGAGCTTGGAGCGTCCCGTGAAGCCGAAGGTGTAGGTCACGATGGGCAGCGCCGACAGCTCCTTCAGCGACAGGCGCTCGACCTGTGCCAGCGGGTGGTCGGGTCGCACCAGCACGACGCGATTCCAGTGATAGCAGGGCAGCATCACCAGCTGCTCGAAGTGCTCGAGCGCTTCGGTGGCGATGGCGAAATCGACCTGGCCTTCGGCCGCCATCTTGGCGATCTGCGACGGCGAGCCCTGGTGCAGATGCAGCGACACCCGCGGAAAGCGCCCCTTGAATCGCTGGATCACCGGCGGCAAGGCATAGCGCGCCTGCGTATGGGTGGTGGCGATCGAGAGGTCGCCGCGATCGGTGTCGCGGAACTCCTCGGCGATGTTGCGGATGTTCTCGACTTCGTTGAGCAGGCGGTCGGTGTACTCGAGGATGCGCTTGCCGGCCGGCGTCACTTCGGACAGGTGCTTGCCGTTGCGCACGAAGATATCGACCCCGAGCTCCTCCTCGAGCATGCGGATCTGCTTGCTGACGCCGGGTTGCGACGTAAACAGGGCATCGGCCGCCGCGGTGACGTTGAGTCCGCGTCGAGCGACTTCGTGGATATAGCTGAGCTGTCGGAGCTTCACGGCCTGCGCCACCGAGCAAGGATGAGAATGGAATATCGAAACTCTGACATATTCCATTTAGCGTTAAAAGACATTTTGGTTATGCCTTTATGATCGGATGATTCTTATGCAATTTGGGAATATGCATAGCTCCGATTGTTTCTGCCCATGAGTAAGACAGCTTGTTAAGGTTCAGTTCGGTCTTCCTACGTCACACGACATGGACTTCGGATTCTCTTGGGCTGGCCTCGTGGTCGGCATTGCGGTTGGGGCAACGGGTGTGGGCGGCGGGTCCTTGATGACCCCGATTCTGATCCTGTTCTACGGCATCTCGCCGGGCGTGGCGGTCGGTACCGACCTGCTGTATGCCTCGATCAGCAAGGCTTTCGGTGTGGGCTTGCACAGCCGCAATGGCTCCATGGACTGGAAGCTCGTGGGCTGGATGTCGCTGGGCAGTGTGCCGGCCGCGTTGCTGACCCTGCTGTTCCTGCATGGCCAACCCCAGGGCAAGGAACTCGATCAACTCATCAAGCTGATCCTCGCCGTCGCCATCATGGTGACGGCCACCTTCACGCTGGTTCAGGACCCCCTGCTCAAGCTCATCAAGCGCAACGGCGGCCAGATGCCCGTCGTGGTCGATCGCTGGCAGCGTCCGCTGACGGTGATCTGCGGCGTGGCCATTGGCGTGCTGGTCACCATCTCGTCGGTCGGCGCGGGCGTCATCGGCATGATGATGCTGCTCATGATCTACCCCAAGACCCCGCCGATCCGTCTCGTCGGCAGCGACCTGGCGCATGCGGTGATCATCACCGCCATCGCCGGCGCCGGTCATGCCGGGCTCGGCGCGGTGAACTGGAGCATGCTGGCGGCGCTGCTGGTGGGCGCCCTGCCGGGAATCTGGCTCGGCACGCGCATCGGTTTTCGCCTTAACGAAACTGTCTTAAAGAAGGCGATTGCCGGCCTGCTGATCTTCGTAGGCGGCACGATGCTGGCCAAGATCCTGTTTTAGATTAACTTTCGTTAATCCTGCGGGATGACACATTTCTGTCATCAAAGCTTCATAGGCTGTGCACGCGCCAGACCCACCATGGCGCTGCTCCAGCCACCCTTTGAGGCAGTACATGACTATTAAATCGTTTGTGGCGACTTTCGGTGCCGTGGCCAGCCTGATGTCGGGCTTCGCGGTCGCCAAGGTCGACCCCAATCTTCCCGAGTACAAGACGGCTGCCGGCGTGTCCGGCAACTTCAGCAGCGTGGGGTCAGACACGCTCAACAACGTGATGACGCTCTGGGCCGAGGACTTCAAGAAGCTCTATCCCAGCGTCAACATCCAGATCCAGGGCGCGGGTTCGGCCACGGCGCCGCCGGCGCTGACCGAAGGCACGGCCAACTTCGGCCCGATGTCGCGGCTCATGAAGGATCAGGAAATCCAGGCCTTCGAACAGAAGTATGGCTACAAGCCGACGGCCGTGGGCGTGGCCATCGACGCGCTGGCCGTGTTCGTCAACAAGGACAATCCCGTCAAGGGCCTGAGCCTGCCGCAGGTCGACGCCATCTTCTCGGCCACGCGCAAGTGCGGCGCCGAAGCCGACATCACGCGCTGGGGCGACCTGGGTCTCACGGGTGCCTGGGCCAAGAAGCCGATCCAGCTCTATGGCCGCAATTCGGTCTCGGGCACCTACGGCTATTTCAAGGAACACGCGCTCTGCAAGGGCGATTTCAAGACCAACGTCAACGAGCAGCCGGGTAGTGCGTCGGTGGTGCAGTCAGTGTCGACCGGCCTCAACTCCGTGGGCTATTCGGGCATCGGCTACAAGACCTCGGGCGTGAAGGCGGTTCCGATCTCGGCCAAGCAGGACGGTGAATTCGAAGAGGCCACCGAGGAAAACGCCGTTAGCGGCAAGTATCCGCTGGCCCGCGTGCTCTACGTCTACGTCAACAAGGCGCCGAACAAGCCGCTGTCGCCGCTGGAACTCGAGTTCTTCAAGATGGTGCTGTCCAAGTCCGGCCAGGCCACGGTCGAGAAGGACGGCTACATCGCGCTGCCGGCCAAGCTCGCCGAGAAGGAACTGGCCAAGCTGAAGTAGGCCGTTGGCTTCACGCTGTATCGCGGCACCCTCGTTGTCTGTTGTACCCACTATAGGTCACGGCATCGTCCGGCGACCCAAGCTCCGCTCTCATGGCGGGGTCGATTCGCAAGCCGATCGGCTCCGCCATGAAGCCATTTTCCGCATTGCGGGAGAACACCGTGAACAAATTCGTCAAGCTGCCGGTCCTGGCCTTGGTGCTGGGTGCGGGCGTCCATGCTGTGCATGCCGAAACCATCGAGACCAAGGGTGGCTTCAAGGTCAAATCCGATGATGGAAGTTTCGAGGCCAGCCTGGGCGGTCGCATCCAGTTCGATCTGTATGAACTCAATGAGGACGAAGGCGCCTTCGCCACCGCGCCGGATGGCCGCACCGCGGCTTTCGGCAGCAATACCTCGAGCAACGATGAACGCGGTTCCACTTACTTTCGCCGGCTGTACCTGACCTTGAAGGGCAAGGCCTATGGCTGGAACTACAAGTTCGAACCCGACTTCGCCGGCAACAGCACCAACAACGGCGTGGCCACGGGCAGCAGCAACAACAGTCGCGACATTGCGTTCCAGGACATCTACATCAGTCACGCGCTGGGGCCGGGCGAAGTCTTCATCGGCCAGATCAAGCCGTTTCGTGGCATGGAAGAGCTGACCAGCTCCAACGACATCACGATGATGGAGCGCCCGTTCGCCTCGGCCGCCGGTACCTACGGTGGCGGCTCGAGCCGCGAGTTCCAGGAGGGCCTGTTCTACAAGGCCGACATCGGCGACTTTCTGCTCGGCGCCGGGTTCTTCGATCTGCGTCGCGACAACACGCGCCCGACCGAAGGCCTGGGTTACAACGGCCGCATCGTCTATTCGCCGCTGCATGCCAGTGGCCAGGTCGTTCACCTGGGCCTGTCGTACAGCGACGAAAATCCGCAGACCAACGGCAACGACGGCAGCGACGACAACATCGGCGCGGCGGCGGCTTACGCAGGCCGTCGCGGCCCTTCGATCCTGCTCGGCAGCACGCGCGACGGCGATCATGCCCGCACCCTCGGTGCCGAACTCGCCGGCGAACTGGGGCCGGCCCAGCTGCAGGCCGAGTACATGTTGCAGACGGTCGGGCAGGGCGATGGCGCGCACGACCAGGACATTCCCGCCTGGTACGTGCAGGCCAGCTACCTGCTGACCGGCGAAAACCGCCCGTACAAGAAGGGCGAGGGAACCTTCGGCCAGCCCAAGCCGGCCGGCGAGCACGGTGCCATCGAGCTGGCGCTGCGCTATGACCATGCCGAGAACAAGGACTCCTACGCGGCCTGTGACGTGGCCATCGCCGCCAGTACGGGCAGCAGTCCGCTGCCGGCGAGCTCGGTGGCGGCGACGAGCTGCGAGGCGAGCCTGATCACGGCCGGCGTCAACTGGTACGTCAACCCCAGCGTGCGCTTCATGCTCGACTATCTGAAAGGCGAGAATGACCGCGGTTTCGCCAAGGACAAGCCCGAGGCGGTCACCGCCCGCGCCCAGTTCGCCTTCTGATCGCATGTGCCTGGACTTTTTTCTGCAGTGCTTTTCGCGTAGAAAGCGCAGCCACTAGCTGCGCCGACTCCCGCGCCCGCCCGCCCGTTGCCGATCGATTCCATGAGCGAAGCCTCCCCGTCCGACCCCGCAGACCGCGTTTCCCGCTCCATCGTGGCCGGACGCGGTGGCTATCAGCCTCGCTATCTCAAGGACTTGGCGGCCAAACTGGTGGTGCTGGTGGGCGGTATCGGCGTCATCGTCGCGCTGCTGCTGATCTTCGTGTATCTGGTCTCCGAAGTGGCGCCGCTGTTTCAGGGCGCCCACTTCAAGGCGCGCCAGAGCTTCGCCGTCCCCGGTGACGACAGCGCCACACTGTTCGTCGCCGCCGAGGAGCAGGGCGAGGTCGGCCTGCGCGTGGCGGCCTCGGGCGAGCTGAGCTTCTTCGATCTGTTCAACGGCCAGCTGCGTGATACCCAGCGCCTGCCCATCGGCGAACGCCAGGTCGGCGAGGTGATCGAGATCGCGCCTGAAAAGGGCACGCTCGCGGCGGGGCTGTCGGACGGCTCGGTGCTGATGTTCCAGCCCGAATACAAGGTCAGCTATCCCGGTGACAAGCGCCTGATCACGCCGGGCATGACCTACCCGAAGGGCGAAGCCCCGATCGCCTTCATGGATCGCGCGCCCATGCACCTGGCGGTGCGCGAAAGCGACGACGCCATGATGATGGCGGGCTCGGACCCCGAGGGCGGCGTGTCGATCAAGTCGTTCGAGGTGACCACCTCGATCATGGGCGATGCCAGCGTCACCGAATCGCCGCTGCAGACCTTCAAGCCACCGCTCAAGCCCGACATCCTGCTGCTCGATCCGGGCATGCACTGGCTCTATGCCATCGACAAGGCCAGCGGCAAGGTCGCGTTCTATCGCGTCAACGGCGACAAGCCGGCCGAACTCGTCGAAGTGGTCGATTCCAAAGGCGCTGTGGTCGGCGCGCATTACCTGGCCGGCGGCATCTCCATCGTGCTCGCGCATACCGACGGCCGTATCTCGCAGTGGTTTCCGGCGCGCCATGTCGACGGCGAGGCCCGCGGCAAGACCTATCTGGCGCATGTGCGCGACTTCGCGCTCAAGGGCGGTGCCAAGGCGACGTCGATCGGCGCCGAGCCGCGCCGTCGCGGCTTCGCGGTCGGTGACGACCAGGGCCGCGTGTCGCTGTTCTATGCCACCTCGGGCCGGCTGATCCACCAGCAGAAGATGCTCGATTCGGCCGTGCGTGCGCTCGCCTTCAACCCACGTGCGCAGCTGCTCATGGCGCTGGGCGACAATGGCAAGATCGTCGCCTACGACGTCGACAACGAGCACCCCGAAGTCTCTGTCAGCGCGCTGTGGAGCAAGGTCTGGTACGAGAGCTACGACGAGCCGCTGTGGCTGTGGCAGTCGTCGTCGGCCAGCGCCGACTTCGAGCCCAAGTTCAGCATGGCGCCGCTGGCGCTGGGCACGCTCAAGGGCGCCTTCTACGCCATGATCTTCGCCGTGCCGCTGGCCATTCTGGGCGCGATCTTCACCGCCAACTTCATGTCGCCCGAGCTGCGCCAGGTGGTCAAGCCTTCGGTGGAAGTGCTGGCCGCGCTGCCTTCGGTGATCCTGGGCTTTCTGGCCGGCCTGTGGCTGGCCCCCTTCGTCGAGGACAACCTGCCGGGCATGTTCCTGGCGCTGCTGCTGCTGCCGACCTCGATTCCAATCTTCGGCTACCTGTGGCTGCGCATGCCGCGCGCGCTGCGCCTGCGCGTGCCGCAGGGCTGGGAGGCGGCACTGCTGATTCCGGTGATCCTGCTCGTGGTCTGGCTGTGCTTCGTGCTGGCCAAGCCGGTCGAGGCGCTGGTCTTCGGCGGCAACATGCAGGCCTTTCTGGATCACACGCTGGGCATCGGCTACGACCAGCGCAACGCGCTCGTGGTGGGCATCGCCATGGGCGTGGCGGTGGTGCCGGTGATCTTCTCGATTGCCGAAGACGCCATCTTTTCGGTGCCCAAGCATCTGTCGCTGGGTTCGCTCGCACTGGGCGCCACGCCGTGGCAGACGCTGGTCGGCGTGGTGCTGCCCACGGCCAGCCCGGGCATCTTCTCGGCGGTGATGATCGGCCTGGGCCGCGCGGTCGGCGAAACCATGATCGTGCTGATGGCCACGGGCAACACCGCCGTCACCAACTTCAGCCTGTTCTCGGGCATGCGCACGCTGGCCGCCAACGTCGCGGTCGAAATGCCCGAGTCCGAAGTCGGCAGCACGCACTTCCGCCTGCTGTTCCTGTCGGGACTGACGCTGTTCGTCTTCACCTTCCTGTTCAACACCGTTGCGGAACTGGTGCGCTCGCGCCTGCGCCGCAAGTACAGCAGCCTCTGACGCCATGGCCAACGCCGCAGACGAAATCGCCGCCGCGATGCCCAAGACCCTGGTCGCGCAGGACACGCGCGGTATCCAGGCCTATGTGCGCTCGGGGTCGCCCTATGTGTGGATGACCGCCGCCGCCATCGCCTTCGCCTTCATCATCACGCTGTCGCTGCTCGTGCTCACCGCCTCGCGCGGCCTGCCGCACTTCTGGCCGGCCGATCTCGTGCAGGGCCGCTACCAGCCCGTGGGCGAGGAGGCCGAGCCGTTGCTGGTCGAGATTCGCAGCCGCGAAGAAGTCAGCAGCGAGCGCCTGAAGGGCGCGGGCATGCAGATCACCGACGACAAGCCGCTGCACGAGCGCCTGCTGGTCAAGGTGGCGAATCGCGACGTCTACGGCGCCGACTTCCGTTATCTGCTGTCGGACTGGTTCGTCGAGCGCAGCGAGCCCGAAAATGCCGGCGTGTTCGAGCGCGTGGAGTGGGGCAACTTCCACGGTTTTCTCGAAGGCGTGGAAGAGAACGGTGCGCGCGTCGCCGATGCTGCGCAGGCCTGGGCCGCGTTCGACGAGCGCCTGGAGCGTGCCGACGAGCTGCGCGGGCAGATCCGCGACATCGAAAAGGGCGGCATCAGCAGCATCAACTACGAGCTCGAGCAGCTGCGCCTGGACGAACGCCGCCTGCAGCTCAAGGGCCGCACGCGCGAGAACGCGGCAGGCGATTACGCCGAGATCGACGAGCAGCGCAAGCAGCAGCAGGCCCATTACGAAGAACTGCGCGTGGAGCTCGACAAGCTCAAACAGGAACTCGCGCGCGATACGCTGATCGTCAAAACCGTCGATGGCAGCGAAGAGAAGCTGCCGCTGGCCAAGGTGCTCGACGGCTATCGTCCCAACGACATGGGCGTGTTCGCCAAGACGATCTTCTTCTTCCGCAAGATCGGCGAGTTCGTCAGCGAGGATCCGCGCGAGGCCAATACCGAAGGCGGCATTTTTCCAGCGATTTTCGGCACCGTGATGATGGTCATCATCATGTCGGTCATCGTCATGCCCTTCGGCGTGCTGGCGGCGCTGTACCTGCGCGAGTACGCCAAGCAGGGCTTCGTCACGCAGAGCATCCGCATCGCCGTGAACAATCTCGCCGGCGTGCCGTCCATCGTCTACGGCATGTTCGGCCTGGGCTTCTTCGTCTACTTCGTCGGCGCAAGCATCGACCGCGCCTTCTACGCCGAGACGCTGCCGGCGCCGACTTTCGGCACGCCGGGCATCCTGTGGTCGTCGCTGACGCTGGCGCTGCTGACCTTGCCGGTGGTCATCGTCGCCACCGAAGAAGGCTTGGCGCGCATCCCGCGTTCGGTGCGCGAGGCGTCCCTGGCGCTGGGCGCCACCAAGGCCGAAACCTTGTGGCGCGTGGTGCTGCCGATGGCCTCGCCGGCGATGATGACGGGCCTGATCCTGGCCATCGCCCGTGCGGCCGGCGAAGTCGCGCCGCTGATGCTGGTCGGCGTGGTCAAGCTGGCGCCCTCGCTGCCGCTGGACGGTGATTCGCCCTTCGTGCATCTGGAGCGCAAGTTCATGCACCTGGGATTCCACATCTACGACGTGGGCTTTCAGTCGCCCAACGTCGAGGCGGCGCGACCCCTGGTCTACGCCACCGCGTTTCTGCTGGTGCTGGTGATTCTGGCGCTGAACCTCTCGGCCATCAGCATTCGCAACAGGCTACGTGAGCGGTACAAGGCGCTGGAAGGCTAAACTTCCGGCACTTGCCCTGATATCGCCCTGAAGGATTCACTTTGGACAACAAACCCATGACCGGCGTGCAAGACAAGACGCGTTTGAACCACGGCATCGATCTGACGTCGCTGGATCGCGTGCAGGCGGCGAACCGCATCGAGAACGAACAGATTGCGCTTGAAGTCGAGAATCTCGATCTCTACTACGGTGCCAAGCACGCGCTGCACGGCGTCAACATGAAGATCGCGCGCAACAAGGTGACGGCCTTCATCGGGCCGTCGGGTTGTGGCAAGTCGACGCTGCTGCGCTGCTTCAATCGCATGAACGACCTCGTCGACGGCTGCCGCGTCGAAGGGCAGCTCAAGCTCGACGGCAAGAACATCTACGATCGCGACGTCGACATTGCCATGCTGCGTCGTCGCGTGGGCATGGTGTTCCAGAAGCCGAATCCGTTTCCGAAGTCGATCTACGAGAACGTCGCCTACGGCCTGCGCCTGGCCGGTATCAACAAGAAGCGGGTCATCGACGAAACCGTCGAATGGGCGCTCAAGGGCGCCGCGCTGTGGGACGAAGTGAAGGATCGCCTGGACGATTCCGCGCTGGGCCTGTCGGGCGGCCAGCAGCAGCGTCTGGTGATCGCGCGCGCCATCGCCATCCATCCCGACGTGATCCTGCTCGACGAGCCCTGCTCGGCGCTCGACCCGATCTCGACGCTGAAGGTCGAAGAGCTCATCAACGAGCTCAAGCACAAGTACACCATCGTCATCGTCACCCACAACATGCAGCAGGCCGCGCGCGTGTCCGACTACACGGCTTTCATGTACGTGGGCGATCTGATCGAGTTCGGCAACACCGATCAGCTGTTCACCAAGCCGAGCAAGAAGCAGACGGAAGACTACATCACGGGCCGATACGGCTAGTGCAGCGGTCGCTTCCGCGCAGCAGGCGGAAATCCAGAGCAGGTTTCTTCAGCGTCGCTGCCATTCCCGGGTTGCCGGGAGCGGCAGCTGGCAAAGAGGTTGCAGCAGTCGCAAGCGGAACAGGAGCAGCGCCATGACCACCCCCGGCTACAAGTCCCATATTTCCAGCCAGTTCAACGCCGAGCTCGAGGACGTGCGTCAGCGCGTGCTGGCCATGGGCGGCCTGGTCGAGCAGCAGATCATCGACGCCACGCGCGCGCTCATGGAACTCGATGCCGAGCTGGCCGAAAGCGTGTTCCGTGCCGACGACAAGGTGGACCAGCTCGAGGTCTACATCGACGACGAATGCTCGCGCATCCTGGCGCGTCGCCAGCCCACCGCCAGCGACCTGCGCCTGGTGCACGCCGTGATCAAGACCATCACCGATCTGGAGCGCATCGGCGACGAGTCGCACAAGATCGCCAAGATGGCGCACGAGTTGTCGGCGCAGGAGCGCATCTACGAAAACATGGTCGAGACCGGCCATCTGTCGCGCCAGGTGTCGCAGATGGTGCGCGCCGCGCTCGACGCCTTTGCGCGCATGGACGCCGATGCCGCGCTGGCCGTGGTGCGCGAGGACGCGGTGATCGACCGCGAGTACGAGGCCCTGCTGCGCCAGTGCATCACCTACATGATGGAAGAGCCGCGCACCATCGGCCGCGTGATCGACCTGATCTGGGCCGTGCGCTCGCTGGAGCGCATCGGCGACCACGCCAAGAACATCGCCGAGTACGTGATCTACTTCGTCAAGGGCAAGGACGTGCGCCACGTGTCGATCGAGCAGATGGAAAAGGAAGTCCGCGGCAGCTGAGCGGGACTGGCAACGGATCGCGTTCGTTCAGGTGGCGTTAGGCCCCTCGGCACGCCCGAGACGGTATGATGGCGCGCCCCATGGCGCCGCCCACTAGAAAAAAACCGCCGCGTATCCCCCGCCAGGTCTGGATCGGACTGCTGGCGGTCGTGCTCGTGCTCGGCAGCATCGGGCTGGTGATTTTCTCGTTCACCGTCATCGCGCTCGACAAGGACATCCGCACGCGTTTCGCCGGCGTGCGCTGGACGCTGCCGGCTCAGGTCTACGCCGCGCCGCTGGAGCTTTACGCCGGCCAGCGCGTCGATGCTGGCGCCCTGCGCCACGAGCTGGAACGCCTGGGTTACCGCTCCACCGAGAATCTCGACGGTCCCGGCACCTTCGCCATGGGCAAGTCGCGCGCGGACATCTTCATCCGCGGCTTCCACTTCTGGGACGGCCCGCGTCCCGAGGCGCGCATCAGCGTCAAGCTCGATGCCGACGGCGTCACCGACGTGCTGGACCTCGACAGCCAGCAGCCGCGCGACATCGTCCGCATGGACCCGATGCTGATCGGCAGCATCTATCCGCAGCAGGGCGAGGACCGCGTGCTGGTCAAGCTCGACGAAGTGCCCGAGCTGCTGCGCGAGGGCCTGCTCTCGGTCGAGGACAAGGGCTTCTACGATCACTTTGGCGTCAGCATTCGCGGCGTGTTCCGCGCCATGTTCGTCAACCTGCGCGCGGGCCATACCGTGCAGGGCGCCAGCACCATCACCCAGCAGCTGGTGCGCAATTTCTTCCTGACCATGGATCGCACCTGGACCCGCAAGATCAACGAAATGATCATGGCGGTGCTGCTGGAGCGTCACTACAGCAAGCAGGAGATTCTCGAGGCCTACGTCAACGAGATCTACCTGGGACAGGACGGCAATCGCGCGGTGCACGGTTTCGGCCTGGCCAGTTATTTCTACTTCAACAAGCCTCTGGGCGAACTGCGCGATCACGAGATCGCGCTGCTGGTCGGCGTGGTCAAGGGCGCCTCGTTCTACAACCCGCGCCGCAACGCCGAGCGCGCCAAGAACCGGCGCGATCTGGTGCTGCACGTGTTCCGCGACCAGGGCCTGATCAGCGACGCCGAGATGGAAGCCGCCATCGCGCGGCCGCTGGGCCTGGCGGGCAACAAGAAGGGTGGGGTGGAGCGGTATCCGGCCTTCGTCGACCTGGTCAAGCGCCAGCTGCGCGGCCAGTACAAGGATTCCGATCTCACCGACGAAGGCCTGCGCATCTTCACCACGCTGGAGCCGCGTGCGCAGGAGGCGCTGGAGCGTTCGATCATCCAGGGCCTGGCGACGGTGGAAAAGTCCAGGAAGATGCCCGAAGGCACGCTCGAATCCTCGGGCGTGGTCACGAGCGTGGACGGCGGCGAAGTGCTGGCCGTGGTCGGCGGGCGCGAATCGCGTTACGCCGGCTTCAACCGCGCGCTCGATTCGCGCCGCTCCATCGGCTCCCTGGTCAAGCCCTTCGTGTACCTGTCGGCGCTGGAGCAGGGCGACCGCTACAACCTGCAGTCCATCCTCGAGGATGAGCCGATTTCGCTGCGCCTGCCTAACAAGCAGGTATGGTCGCCCGGCAACTACGATCGCAAGCTGCATGGCCCGCAGCCGCTGTACATGGCACTGGCGCATTCCTACAACCTGCCGACCGTGCGCCTGGGCCTGGAGATCGGCGAGAAGTCGGTGGTCGAGACGCTCAAGCAGGCCGGCTATAGCGGCGATCCGGCGCTGCTGCCCTCGCTGTTCCTGGGCGCCGTCGACGTGGCGCCGATCGAAGTCGCGCAGATGTACGGCACGCTGGCCGCCAACGGCTTCCAGAGCCCGCTGTCGTCGATCCGCGAGGTCACGACCAAGGAAGGCGAGCCGCTCAACCGCTACCCGATCCGCGTCAAGCAGACCTTGCCCGAAGGCCCGGTCTACCTGATCAACTGGGCCATGACCCAGGTCATGCGCCTGGGCACGGGACGCGCGGCCTACAGCAAGATTCCCGACGAGGTCGTGCTGGCCGGCAAGAGCGGCACCACCGACGATCTGCGCGACGCCTGGTTCGCGGGTTTCGCCGGCGACCGCGTGGGCGTGATCTGGGTCGGCCGCGACGACTACAAACCCATGGGGCTGTCCGGCTCCACGGGCGCGCTGCCGATCTGGTCCAGCCTGATCAAGGAACTCAACGTACGCTCGCTGGACCTGATCCCGCCGCCCGACGTCGAGGAGCAGCTGGCCGATACGGTCACCGGCCTCAAGGCCGACGAAGGTTGCCAGAGCAGGCTGCTGGTACCCTATCTGCGCGGATACGCTCCGGCCGAGTGGGCGCCCTGTGCCCGCGCCGCCACATCCCAGCCCCTGCAATGGTTGCGCGATATTTTCGAATGAAGACGGCTCTCTCCACGCTTCCCGTCCTGCGCTGGTCGCTGGCCGCGCTGCTGCTGGCCCTGCTCGGCGGCTGCGCCAGCTCGGTGGGCGAACGCACCACGCGGTATCCCGAGCAACCGCCCGCCCAGACGGGCATCGGCACCGTGCGCCCGGCGCCGCAGCCGACGGCGCCCGCGCCCAACCTGCCCATTCCGATCACGCCGGGCAACGGCTCGCCCGTGGCCATCGCACCGCCGCCCAAGGCGCCCGAGTATCCCAAGAGCGCGGAGGCGATCAGCGGCCAGGCCGTGCTGTCGCTCATGAAGCAGGCGCGCGAGGCGCGCGCCGCCGGCAAGTTCGACCAGGCCAGCGGCGCGCTGGAGCGCGCCCAGCGCATCGAGCCGCGCAATTACTTCGTGTGGTCGGCGCTGTCGCGCGTCTATCTCGACAAGAAGCTCTACGACAACGCCGAAAGCGTGGCGATGAAGTCCAACAGTCTCGCGCGCGGCAACATCTACGTGGAGCTGGAGAACTGGAAAGTCATCTCCGAGGCGCGTGAAGCGCAGGGCGATTCCATCGGCGCGCTGCAGGCGCAGAGCCGCATCGACGAGATTCAGCGCAACCTGATCGGCAGCGGCGGTTGAAGCCGGGCGCGGAGCGCCGATCGCGGGCCCGCATTCACCTCGGGCGCAGTACTCATGGATGACATCGACGATCTGTTCGGTGACGACGGCGTGCTCGCACGCGGCCTGCCGGGCTTCGTTTCGCGCGAGGCGCAGCGCGACATGGCGCGTGCCGTCGCCGCCGTCGTCGACGAGGCCGGCACGCTGATCGTCGAGGCCGGCACCGGC